>SMXC01000188.1 GCA_004356825.1 Caldithrix sp. | reverse complement strand
TTTTTCAGTCTTTTCCTCAGCTTTTTCAGTCTTTTCCTCAGCTTTTTCTTTTGCCGGGGTTTCTTTAACTTCTGCCATCTTGAACCTCCACTAAATAGAGATATGAATAATTGCTTTATTTCTAACTTTCGTCTTTATTCTCTTTTACAGCATTCAGAGCAAAGACCAATTTACTTAAAATCGCATTAAGCGATAAAACAAGATTACTAAGCGGTGCATTAAGTACCCCCGAAAGCTGACCCAAAAGCTGAACCCTCGACGGCAGGCTGGCAATTTCATTAACTCTGGTTGAATCAATTAGCACGCCATCCATCAAACCCACTTTAACGGAAATCTTATCCGAGCCCTTGTCAAATTTCTTAATAATTCTGACGGGTGCAGCAGGGTCATCCATGCCGAAGGCAATGGCGGTCGGTCCATCCAAATACTCAAGGAGCTCATCACATCCGGCCGCTTTTACCGAAAGCCGCGCTAAAGAATTTTTCACAACCCGATATTGCACCGAAGCACTCGTAAGTTCCCGCCGCAGGTTATTTATCTCGTCGACATTCAAACCCTTAAAGTCGGTTAAGAAGATACTCTTCGCTTTATTTAATTGCTCTGTGATTTCAGCGACAATTGCTTCCTTCTGAGGAGTTGGCATTCTTGTTCCCTAAATTTGATTAGCAAATAACTAGATTACTTCAAGTCACTCAACAAAGCGTTTCTTTCAACAGGAATTCCAGGCCCCATAGTACTGGACAAAGAAACGCGCTTTACATACTGACCCTTCGCAGCAGGGGGTTTCAATCTCACGACCGTTTCCATAAAAGCGATAATATTTTCACGAATCTGATTGAAATCAAAAGAAGCTTTACCAAGAGAGGCGTGCAGAATTCCATACTTATCAACACGAAATTCAATCTTACCGGCCTTTAATTCCTTAACAGCTTTACCAACATCCATAGTCACCGTACCGCTCTTCGGGTTGGGCATCAATCCCCTGGGGCCCAAAACCTTACCGAGTTTTCCGACTTCGCTCATTGCGTCGGGAGTAGCCACCATTACATCAAAGCCAAACCATCCTTTCTGAATTTTTTGGACGTAATCATCAAACCCCACAAAGTCAGCGCCAGCTTCCTTGGCTTCGTCTTCCTTACTACCTTTAGTGATGACCAGGACTTTAACCTCTTTACCGATACCATGAGGTAACGCTACGGTTCCCCGAACAACCTGATCTGCATGTTTCGGATCAACTCCTAGATTGACGGATATCTCAACCGACTCGTCAAATTTAGCTTTGGCGGTTTTTTTCAGAAGCTCCACAGCCTCATCTAAAGTATAGTCTTTACCCGCTTCGAGCAAACTTTGAAACTCCTTATACTTTTTGCCTCTCTTCATAAAATCCTTTCCCGCTTTTTTATTCGACCGTAATTCCCATGCTACGGGCTGTACCTTCAATTATTAACATCGCCGCCTCGATATCGTTGGCATTCAGATCTACCATTTTAGTTTGGGCAATCTCTTTCACCTGCTCCTTATTAACCTTGCCAACCTTCTCTCTATTTGGCTCACCTGAGCCTTTTTCAATGCCAGCGGCTTTTTTAAGAAGAACGGCGGCCGGCGGTGACTTGGTGATAAATGTAAAAGACCTGTCCGCATAAACAGTTATTACCACCGGAACGATAAGTCCTTGCTTATCCTGAGTTTTAGAATTGAATGCTTTACAGAATTCCATGATATTAAGACCCGCCTGCCCCAAAGCCGGACCAACGGGCGGAGATGGATTAGCGGCCCCCGCCGGAATTTGCAATTTAATGGTTGAGATAACTTTTTTAGCCATTTATTAAAACCTCTCTCGTTGTCTACTTTTCAAGCTCTACCTGTAAGAAATCCAACTCAACCGGAGTCGAGCGACCAAATATGCTGACAAGTACTTTAAGTTTCTTCCTCTCGATGTTTATTTCTTCAACAAAACCCGAAAAATCCGTGAATGGACCATCAACAACCTTGATAGGATCCCCAAGTCTGAACGGCACATCGAAGACCTCTTTGCCCTCACTCTCTTCTACCCGGCCGAGGATTCGATCGATTTCATCTTGCCTTAAAGGCTGCGGTTGATTTTTCGGGCCGACAAAATTTGTTACGCCGGGTGTATTCAGAATCACGTACTGGGTTTCCTTGTCCAGCAAAACTTCTACAAGCATATATCCCGGGAAAAAAACTTTATCTTTGACCCTGCGCTTGCCTGCACGCATTTCGGTAACTTCTTCGGATGGAATCAAAATCTGCGGAATTTTTTCCAGGAAACCGAGGCGTTCAATTTCGTTCTCTAGGTAGGATTTCACTTTCTTTTCGTGGCCTGAAAGAACGTGGATGGCATACCAACCTTTTTCTTTTTCGCTCAAAGTCGATTCCCTAAAACAGCAACTTAAGAATACTGGTGAGCAGCCAATCAGCGGAAAAGACAAATACCACGAAAAGCAAAGACAACACAATGACAACCATAGTGGATTCTTTCAAGTCTTCGTAACTGGGCCAACTAACTTTAGACATCTCGTGATTGACGTCATTTATGAATTTTGCCGGTTTGTTGATTAAGCTCATACCTTTATCTGATTTTTAAAATTTTTGTTGGCAGGTGAGGCAGGAATTGAACCCGCAACCGCTGGTTTTGGAGACCAGTGCTCTGCCAATTGAGCTACTCACCTATGTTAGTTAATTACCGCGTTTCTTTGTGTGCAGTATGCTTGTTGCAGGTTGGGCAATACTTCTTAAATTCCACCCGTCCGGAATGCAATGTCTTATTTTTATTGGTGGTGTAATTCCGGTTTTTACATTCTGTGCATTCTAAAATCACCAGTACTCGCATTTCTTTACCGTGTTAAACTTTTGAATAATAAAATTGGCTTGACATTCCAGAGCCCACGAGCGGGCTTGAACCGCTGACCTCATCCTTACCAAGGATGTGCTCTACCTACTGAGCTACGTGGGCAAGCACTTTAAATTGCCTCGAGCGGGAGACGGGACTCGAACCCGCAACCAACAGCTTGGAAGGCTGTGACTCTACCAATTGAGTTACCCCCGCGGGTAAACGCTAAGTTTCTATTTTCGTTCTCCACAATACTAAAGCGTTTCGAAGGCTGACAACTGATGGCTGACAGCAGGCTTCCGTAAAGTGGAGAGGGGAGGATTCGAACCTCCGAAGGCTGAGCCGGCAGATTTACAGTCTGCTCCCTTTGGCCACTCGGGAACCTCTCCAAACTAAAATGAGCCACCAGCAGGAGTCGAACCCGCGACATCCTCATTACAAGTGAGGTGCTCTACCAACTGAGCTATGGTGGCTTAAAGTATTAAAAATCAATCTATTAATTATCGAAACCGCCTCAGGTTGTCAGAGAAAACACAGCCTCATAATATAAAAATTAATAACTAATTGTCAAGAGGTTTTTACGAACTTATAAATTTTATTTAAGCCGCCATTCTGTCTCTCTTCCTTTGTCTTCCAGAACAACACCCATTGCATTTAACTGGTCACGAATCTTATCAGATAGCTCCCATTCTTTTTTGGCTCTAAGCTCATTGCGAAGTTCAATAAGTAAAGTTACCAATGCATCAACCATTTTTGAATCCACACTCTCCTCCTTCGAATCGATCAAACCTAAAAATGAATTGAAGTCGTCAAAATTCTTTTTAGAGTAAACCAATAACATTTTTTCATTTTCAGTCAAATCATCTCTTGATAAGAGCTTATTCGTTTCCCGAACCATATCAAAAAGAACTGAAATTGCCACTGGCGTATTTAAGTCATCGGACATCGCTTCGGTCAGTGCTGATTTCATTTTCTCAAATGAATCAAAAAATTTAGTCTCGGACTTTGAAAGAGTTTTCGGATCGATCTCTTTCCTGATGTTTCCAATTGTACCAAGAACTTTGTTTAACTTGTCATAGAAAATTTTCAATCGCGCAGAGGCGCTTGCTGCAGCTTGCAGGCCTTGATCGGTCAAATCAATGGGGCTACGGTAGTGCTTTTGTAAAAAAAACAAACGCAGTACCCGGCCGGGATAAATTTTCACAATTTCTCTCACCGTACGAAAATTGCCCAGAGACTTAGCCATCTTTTCGCCTTCGATTTGCAGGAAACCGTTGTGCAGCCAGTATTTGACAAACTTCTGTTTCGTCGCTCCCTCGCTCTGGGCGATCTCATTTTCATGGTGCGGGAAAATCAGATCTTGGCCGCCCGCGTGAATGTCAAAACTCTCGCCCAAATATTTCATCGACATGGCCGAGCATTCGATATGCCAGCCCGGTCGCCCCATGCCCCAGGGACTTTCCCAGGCCGGTTCCCCCGGCTTCTGGTTTTTCCAGAGTGCAAAGTCGTGTGGATTGCGCTTCTTTTCATCCACCGCAACGCGCGCACCTGCCCGCAAATCATCGATATTTTTTCCAGACAATTTCCCATAATTTGCGAACTTCGAGACGTCATAATAAACATCACCACCGACCTGATATGCGGACGCTTGGCCGATGAGCCTCTTAATTAAAACGATAATTTCTTCCACATGCTCCGTGGCTCTGGGATAGGCATCGGCCTTTTCAATTCCCAAAGTATCGATGTCTTCAAAAAATGCCTTACTAAATTTCTCAGTAATTGACTCGGTTGAAACTCCCTCTTTTTGCGAGCGCTGGATAATTTTATCATCGATATCTGTCAAGTTCAGAACATATGTGACATCATAGCCAATGTATTTCATAAAGCGGCGCAGAACATCACCCGCTATAAACGCACGAGCGTTGCCGATATGAATATAATCATAAACGGTCGGACCACACATATAGAATTTTACCTTGCCCTTTTCGACGGGCACAAATTCTTCTTTGGTTCTGGTAAAAGTGTTGTGTAATTTTAAACCCATTGAATAGTATTAGTTAGTGTCACCCAAATCCTTAACAAACCTCTCGCATGTTTCTTTTCTTAAAATTTCAGCCGTTTTAGTCAGCTCAAGCCCATGCATCTATCCGGCAGCCGTATTAAATCGAGACTTTCAATTCCGTTGCGACTGATTTTAAACATTTGTCACGAGTCCGAAGGGAGCATCGAGCACGTGAGGCTGACGCGAGAAGATGCAAATCCATCCAACCAAACCACGACCAGAAATTTTATCCATATTTACAAAATATAAAACTTCGGAATGTTCTGCAATACGAACTTCAGATAAAGCTTTTAACAGATTTAAAACCTCGTCGCGGTTCTAAAGATTACCGCACGCCACTGCGCCGATTACAAACGGGTGGCAAAGCACCTCACCGTCATAAGCAAAGTCACCGAAAGGCAATTGTCGCGTCGAAGGTGATCAATCCAAACCATGGCTAGTAACTCGTCATCAATATTTAGTGTAGTTCTCATATGCATCCGTATGCATTATTCATGCATAAATCAAGTAACAGATATTGTCAGTTTCTAGTTAGTCGACCAATTCCCTAACAAACCCCTCACACTTTTCTTTCCCCAGAATCTCAGCAGTTTTGGGCAGCTCCGGTCCGTGTATCTGCCCGGTAAGGGCAACCCGAATCGGTGCCCAGAGGTCTTTGCCCATAATGCCAGTTTCCTTTTGCACCAGTTTCATGATTTCAATAAACTTTCCGGCATCCAGATGATCGTAACTTTGTAAATACCGCAAAAAAGCCCAGTAGATTTTTTGAGAGACGTCTTTTGAGTACAATGCAATCGCCTGACCATCGGTTAGTCGAATACTATCCCGGTAGAAAGGTTTCACCAATTCAGGAATTTGCCCCAAGCACTCCACGTTCTTCTTTATAATGGAAAAAATATTTTCCAATTTACCTCTATCACTTGGGTCAATTCCTGCGCTTTCTAAAAATGGAGCTGCAAGAAAAATTAGTTCATCCAACTCCAGAGCCAGGATATAATTTCCATTCACGCAGTTGAGTTTGACTGTATCAAAAATAGCTGGCGATTTCGACATGCGGGAAAAATCAAATTCGCTGACGAGCTTTTCGATTGGAAGAAATTCTTGTTCGCTTTGCGAAGAGCAGCCTAGTAGGCTGAGAAAATTAATCAGCACTTCCGGCAAATAGCCTTTTGCTTTATAATCACCAACCGGGGTTGCCCCATGTTGCTTTGATAACCGGTTGAGATCGGGCCCTAAAATCATCGGAATATGAACGAATTGCGGCAGTTCAAATCCCAGAGCACGATAGAGCAAGATTTGTTTAGGCGTATTTGAAACGTGGTCATCGCTGCGAATTACATGAGAGATTTGCATAAGCGTATCGTCAACAACGGCGGCAAAATTATAAGTCGGGATGCCATCCGATCGCATGATCACAAAATCTCCAAAATTGCCGCCATCGAAAGCCTGTGTCCCCTTGACCGGTTCCTGCCATTCGATGCCACCCGGACTCACATAAAAACGCCAAACCGGTTTGCGGCCTGCTTTTTCAAAATCACTTTTCTCTTGCTTCGGCAGATTGAGACATTTTCTATCGTAGTAAAGATCTTTGCCCCGGGCCTTTGCCTCTTTGCTTTTTTCCTCTAACTCATCTGACGTACAAAAGCATGGATAGGCCAGCTCTTTACTTTTTAAGATGTCAAGATGCTGGCGGTAGATTTCCAACCGCTCTGATTGTCTGTAGGGGCCAAACTCGCCGCCCACCTCCGGCCCTTCCTGCCAATCTAAGCCCAGCCACTTGAGGTCCTCAAAAATTGACTCCATTAATGTTTCTGTTGACCTTTCGATATCTGTGTCTTCGATCCGCAAGATGAATGTACCGCCGGTTTTTTTAGCAAAAATCCAGTTTATAATTGCCGTGCGGGCGTTACCGATATGAAGGTGTCCGGTGGGACTCGGGGCAAATCGAACTCTAACTGACGCCATTTAAACTTTCTCTCTCCTTTCAATTAAAACACAAGCATAAGCAGCCAGACCCTTCTCTTCACCTGCAAACCCCATCGTCTCCGAGGTGGTCGCTTTGACAGACACTTGAGAATCTGAAATCGCTAAAGAGTCGGCGATATTGGCGCGCATTTCATTAATGTAGGACACAAGCTTCGGCTTCTCTAAAACCACGGTTGAATCGATGTTGTTTATTTGATAGCCCTCTTCCGTCAGTCGTTGTCCAATTTGCTTAAGGAGCAGTAGACTTGATATCCCGGCAAACCGATCATCATTGTCCGGAAAGTGCTTGCCCAAATCGCCAAGCGCAGCGCTGCCTAGAAGCGCGTCCCCAATTGCATGACTCAATGCATCGGCATCCGAGTGGCCAAGCGCCCCCTTTTCCGAGGGAATTGTAACGCCGCCCAAAACAAGCTTCCTTCCTTTGACTAATTGATGAACGTCGTAACCGAACCCAACCCGCATTTAATTATCCATTTGTTAATTTGATTTCCGCCCACTTCAAATCCATCGGTACAGTAATTTTGATGTTGTCGTGTTCGCCTTCGACGATTTTTACTTTCCCACCGATCCTTTCAACCAGAGCAGAGTCATCGGTTTGATAGACGCCGTCATCGAAAGCTTTCTCATACGCTTCCATAATTAAATCGTACTTAAAAACTTGCGGAGTTTGCACAGACCAAAGGACGCCGCGGTCAGGAGTTTCGTCGACGAATCCACCCTTCTCTTTTTTGATGGTGTCTTTCGGTGGAACAGCCAGGATGGCAGCGCCATGTTTTTTGCAGGCATCGATCGCTGCTTCGATTTTCTTTCTACTCACAAATGGACGAACTGCATCGTGAATAGCGACAAAATCGGGAGGGCCTTCCAACGCTTTCAATCCTGCAAAAACCGAATCCTGACGCTGCTTGCCGCCCGCAACAATCTTTCTTACTTTCTTAAAATCAAATGGGTCGACGATTTCCTGAGCAGTATAAGTCACCCACTCAGACGCAGTTACCAAAACCACATCCTGAATTCGAGAACAGTCTTCAAATTTTTGCAGGGTGTAGGAAAGAACAGGCTTTCCGCCCACCGGTTGGAATTGCTTGGGCAAATCGCCGCCGACTCGTGAACCCTGGCCGGCAGCAACTATAATCGCAGCGGTTTTCAATAAACTTTCTTAAACAATAAGCATGGCATCGCCATAGCTGTAAAAATTATATTTTTCTCTAATCGCTTTTCGGTAAGCTTTGAAGACGAAATCCCGGCCGGCTAATGCGCAAACAAGAATCAAAAGTGTCGAAGACGGCAGATGAAAGTTCGTAATCATGCCGTCGGTAATTTTGAATTCATAAGGTGGAAATATAAATTTATCCGTCCAGCCTTTCGCCGGTTTTGTCCAACCCTCGGAGGTCACCGCCGTTTCCAAAGCGCGAGTCGTGCTGGTTCCAACAGTAAAAACCCGGCCACCTTCTTTTCTGGTTTGATTGATAATATCGGCGGTCGCTTGAGTGACTTCGAAATATTCGGAATCCATTTTGTGGCGGCTTAAATCTTCAACCACAACAGGGCGAAAGCTGCCTAAACCAAGATGTAAAATAATCGGGGTAATCTTGACTCCTTTCTGTTCAATCTTTTTTAATAAGGGCTTTGTGAAATGCAGCCCTGCGGTTGGCGCAGCAACAGCTCCACGGACACGCGAATAAACCGTTTGGTAGCGCTGCTTGTCAAGCTGTTCCGGCTCTCGATTGATATAAGGTGGCAAAGGCGACTGTCCGATTTTATCTATGATCTCAAAAAAGTCACCAATATAGTTAAACCGGACGACCCGGCCACCCGAAACTGTGTTATCGATGACATCACAATAAAGTTTGTCATTCACTGAAAGTCGATTGCCAACCCGCACTTTTCTTGCCGGCCGAACCAAGACTTCCCACAGCCCGTTTTCCAATTCCCTAAGCAAGAAAATTTCAACCTGTGCATCCGTTTTATCTTTTGTACCCATTAAACGGGCCGGGAACACCTTTGTCTCATTGAGAACTAAGCAGTCACCCTTTTCAAAATAGTCAACAATATCTTTAAATACCCGCTGTTCAATCGTTTGTTGTTCGCGATTGAGAACCATTAGGCGGGATCGATCACGCTTCTCCGCAGGGAATTGTGCAACTAGTTTTTCCGGTAATTTGTACTTGAAATCAGAAAGTTTCATTTACTTAATTCTCCCTCTCAACAATTGTTATTTTAATTTCGTATTATTATTAACCTTCGCTGCTAAAACATCTTCTGCTGATAGGCCGTACTGGCTTTAATTTTACCAAAGTGGCGGTAAGTTAACTCGGTTGCAACCCGCCCTCTTGGGGTTCTTTTTAAAAATCCTTCCTGAATTAGAAAAGGCTCGTAAATCTCCTCTAAAGTTTCCCCAAGTTCTCCGATCGCAACGGCCAAAGTATTAATTCCGACCGGACCGCCATCGAATTTGTCAACCAAAAGCATCAAAATTCGTTTATCCATCTCGTCCAGTCCTTTTTCATCAACATCCAAACGGGTCAGGGAATCCTCGGCAATTTGGCTGGAGATGATGCCGTTGCCTTCAATTTGGGCAAAATCTCGAACGCGTCTGAGTAAACGATTCGCAATTCTTGGGGTGCCGCGAGACCTGCGGGCGATCTCCATTCCGGCCCCTTCATCTATTTCAACATCCAGAATCGTGGCAGACCGTTGGATTATTGTGAACAAGTGCTCAGGTTTATAAAAATCCAGACGGTTCACGACCCCGAATCTGGAACGTAAAGGTGAAGTCAATAAACCCGCCCGGGTGGTCGCCCCAACCAAAGTAAATTTCGGCAGTTGAATTTGAATGGTTCTGGCATTCGCCCCACGGTCGATAATTATATCCAGTTTATAGTCTTCCATGGCCGGATAAAGGTACTCTTCCACGACTCGATTCAGCCGATGAATTTCATCGATAAAAAGCACGTCTCTTTCGCCGAGATTTGTGAGAATGCCGGCTAAATCCGCCGCCTTTTCGAGAGCCGGCCCGGAAGTTACTCTGATATTTACGCCAAGCTCCATTGCGACAATATTTGCCAGAGTTGTCTTACCCAAACCCGGAGGCCCGTAAAAGAGTACATGATCGAGTGACTCCTGCCTTGCCTTTGCCGCTTCGATAAAAACTTTGAGGTTGTCCTTAATTTTGTCCTGGCCGATAAAATCATCAAAGTTTCGCGGACGCAGGGTTTTATCAAATTCCTGCTCGCCCTCAATTCGCTCGGGAGTTGTCGATCTATCTTTGTCCATTTAAATCTAAATATTTTGTAAGGCCCGTTTTATCAATTCATCCAAAGCTAAATCCGGCTCTGCTCCCACGACTTTCAACAAGATACTCTCTGCTGTGTTTCTATTATGCCCTAAAGACACCAACGCTAAAACAGCTTCCTCCACTTTCACATTTGAAAGTAGCTCGTCTGAAGCGGGCGCCAATTCGCCTGCCGTTATTTCTTTTGCCAATTTATCGCGCAATTCTATTAGAATTCGCTGGGCAGTTTTCTTGCCGACACCGGATAGTTGGGTCAGGTTTGCAGTGTCGCCGTTTACAATACTGCGGGTCAAATCACCGACGGTACGGCCAGACAAAATTCCTAATGCCAACTTTGGGCCAATTCCGGCAACGGAAATTAAATGAGCAAACATCCTCTTTTCTTGCAAGGTGCTAAACCCGAACAATTGCAAGATATCTTCGCGGACATGAAGATAAGTCAAAAGCTTTACTTTGGAGCCTACCTCCCCCATTTTATCAAATGTCGAGATCGGGATTAGCAACTCATAACCGACACCATTTACGTCCAGAATTATCCGAATTGGCGTTTTTTCAGAGAGTACGCCCTCAAGCTGGGCAATCATATCTTTGATTCCATACGGTGTAAATGACAAATCGCCACCGCCAGCGCATCTGAAGCATCCATGGGTTCAGGCGGGTGCTGCAATTTTAATATCTGCTGAATCATTTTTTGTACTTGTTGTTTAGACGCGCCCCCGTTACCCACAACTGCCATTTTGACTTCTCTCGGTGAATACTCCGCGGTGGGGATTTGATGATTCGCAGCAGCTAAAATCGCGACGCCTCGCGCATGTCCCATTTTCAAAGCTACTTTAACATTTTGTGCATAAAAAAGATCTTCTATTGCAAACTCATCCGGTCGATGGCGTTTAAGGACATCGGTTAATTCGTCATAGATTTTTTTTAATCTTTGGGGAAAACTGTCCCGGGACGAGAGCTTTACGCAGCCAAACTCCAAAACCTTACACCCGCTGCCATTTTTTTCTAATACGCCAAACCCTGTAACTAATGTTCCCGGATCCACCCCGAGAATACGCATATCTTCTAAACCCTTTCTTACTCCATGCTTTCCAAAACGGACATATCGATATCAAAATTCGAATAGACATTTTGCACATCATCGAGATCCTCGAGGGCGTCCAGAATTTTTAAAAGCGACTCTGCGTGGTTGCCTTCGACTTTTATGGTGTTTTTGGGATACATGGTTAGATTAGCCGAATCATATTTGATTCCACTTGATTCCAAAGTTTCTTTAACTTTTACAAGATCTTCCGTTGACGAAACGATCTCAAAAAAGCCTTCTTCCGATTTCAAATCTTCAGCGCCCGCCTCCATTACCGCCATCAGAATCGCTTCTTCATCGAGTCCTTCACTGGGCACAGTAATCAATCCCTTCTTTTCGAACATCCAGGCGACCGCTCCGGACTCCGCCAAATTACCGCCGTATTTTGTGAGACTATGTCGCACGTCGGCCACGGTTCTGTTACGATTATCCGTCAAAATTTCAATGTACAATGCAACGCCAGCCGGGCCATATCCTTCCAAAGTTCCTTCTTCGTAAATAACCCCGGGAAGTTCGCCAGTGCCTTTCTTGATCGCCCGCTCAATATTGGTCGAGGGCATGTTAGCCGATTTTGCTACCGCTACAGCACTTCTTAGCTTCGGATTTGCGGTCTCATCTCCACCGCCGTTGCGAGCGGCCACGGTAATATCTTTAATGAGACGGGTAAAAATCTTGCCGCGTTCGGCGTCTGCCTTTCCCTTCTTGCGCTTAATTGTGCTCCACTTAGAATGGCCTGACATGAATTCCTCCAAATTCAAACATTTAATTTAACAAATTTTTAGCCTTTTTCCAAATAAAATATTTAGAGATAAGAATGGGTTAAAATAATAAATTAACCCCAAATAGAAAAAACTTTAGTCACGAAACAAAATTAGTGCCAACGTGAGGCTGAAAATCAGTGAGATTCTTCAATCGGTGGGCAAAAAAACGACACCCAAATTGGATGTCATTTACAGGACTCATTCACGGTTAAGATTTGACTACAGCTCCTCAATCCACTTGTAAGCTTTCTTAAGGTTAACTTTCGTGCGCACGACCCAGGCTTCCCGAAAGCCTTTCTGAATTGCCAGCTTTTGTATTTTTTCAGCATCGTACCAATCTGCAAAGTCTCCAACCCGAACTTTATAAAACGGCGGATCGAATATGCGATAAACACCTTCATCAAAGCGCAGAATCGCGTCTCTCTCAGTATTTTTAGCTTCTTCAGGCTCGGTTGTCTGTATCAGCTGAACCCGATAGCCTGGTCCGATGCTATCTTTCAACATCTCAACCATTTTTAGGGTAGGATCGTCCATACCGCTAAAGCCAACATGAGGCTCCTCAACCTCGATGTCGTAATCATCAAGTGCTGCGGGATCAAAGTCCTCGCGCATATTCTCAAACCCTTTGACATCGGAAGCGGGGGTCTTCGGCGTAGTAACCACCATCGCGCCTTCCTGACCTGCACAGGCAAAAAATAGAACGAGAGAGAACACAAAAATCAATAAAATTTGATTAAGTTTCATTTCACCACTCTTTCGTTAAAGTTTTTTTACTGATTTTATAAACTCCGGTAAAACCTCAAACAAATCGCCGACCACCCCATAATCCGCGATGTCAAATATCGGTGCGTGTGGGTCCTTGTTAATCGCGACGATAGTGCCGGAGTTCTTCATTCCGACGATATGTTGAATCGCGCCCGAAATGCCGACCGCAAAATAAAGTTTCGGCGCAACAGTCTGCCCAGAGCTCCCGACCTGACGGTCCAGCGGCAGCCAGCCGTCATCGCAAACAGGGCGGGACGCTGCAATCTCAGCATCCAAAGCTTCGGCCAGCTGTTTTATCAAATCCATATTTTCGGGCTTCTTGATTCCACGACCGACAGAGACAATTCGTTCCGCTTTACTTAAGTCAACCTCCTGTTTTACACCTTCGAAAATTTCCAGGACTTTTGTCCGGATTTCAACGCCATCCATATTAACCTCGGCGTTTTGCACGACGCCGGAGCCGCCCGTCGCCAAATCGTCCGCATTGAAAGCAGCAACCTGAAAGCTAACCAAATAAGGGCCATCGCCGTCGAAAGTGAAATCGGCATCGATTTTTCCTTGAAAGACTTGTCGAACAAAAACCGGCTTGTCGCCGGCCATTTTATAGCGAATACAATCGCTGATCAACGCTTTGCCTAAAGAGGCCGCCAACTTCGGCGCATAATCTCTAACCATATAAGTGTGGCTAAAAAGGATATAAGCTGGGCTTTCTTTTTCAACAACCTGCTTGATGGCCGCTGAATAACCGTCCGGAGTGTAGTCAGCAAGCTTTTCATGATCGACTACCATGACCGTCACACCTTTTCCTGCGGTTTCATCTGCAAGATCTTTTATATCCTTGCCAAGAAGCAAAACCGTGACTTCCTTATCCAACTCTTTTGCCAATTTTTGTCCGCCAACGACTGCTTCCCATGTTGAGCGGTTCAAAGTTCCATCTCTCTGTTCAGCAACTACCAAAATATTACTCATTTAAGCAACTCCTTCTGTCTTCTTTCTTGAATTCGAAAACCTAAATAACTTTCGCCTCATTTTTCAACTTATCAGCCAGTTTTTGCGCAACTTCTCTTGGATCACCTTCGAAAATCTCAGTTTTCTTGGTTTTTTCAGGCACATAAATCTTGCTGAAAACCAAGCCGGTCTGTCCTTCCTCAACATCACTTTCGGAAAGCCCTAATTCGCTTAATCCAAGCGCTTTGATTTCTTTCTTTTTGGCCATCATGATACCTTTGATAGTCGCATAACGGATCTGGTTAATTCCTGACTGAATTGTTAAAAGCGATGGCAGGGGTAGTTCCACCCATTGAAACCAGCCACTTTCCAATTCGCGTTTCACTTTAATACCGCCATTCTGTTTTTGAATCTCCATCACGATAGTTGCGCTTGGAACGCCCAGATTTTCTGCTAAAATCACACCTGTTTGCGCTGAACCGTAATCATCCGTTTGCAGACCTGATAAAACCAGATCGAACTCTTCCCGCTTAATTGCCGCAGCCAAAACTCTAGCATTGACAAATGGATCCTGCGTGGTAAAACTTGAATTGTCGATATGTATGGCCCGATCAGCGCCTTTGGCCAGCCCTTGTTTAATGGCTTCCCGCACACGTTCGGGGCCCATGCTGAGCAACACAACTTCGCCGCTGTGGGCTTCTTTGAGCCGCAGGGCTTCCTCAAGTGCATAATGGTCGCTTTCATTTATTTCGTAATTAAGGTCGGTTTCATGAACCCAACTTCCGTCATCCGTAATTTTCAAAAGTGAATCCTTGACGGGTACCTGCTTCATGCAAACAATAATTTTCACTTGGTTCTCCTTTGGTTATGAACTTAAAACATAAGACGAACTTAAAATAAAAATATAAAAACAGAAATCAACTCTTTTTAGTCAACCCAATCAAACTGATACCCGTTAGCTTCGCAAGCGTCTGTGGAGATTTCTTTCCGCCATGGGTCGATGTTATTATCAACTTGTCTGGCATTTCGGCGAATGCGCCGCCAGGCCTCTTCGCAAAAAGTCTTGCAAATAGTTAACTGTTTGTGAGTTTTCTTTTCTCCCTTCTCTTTAAGCAAAGAATCTACTCTCGAAATCACCGCGATCATTGCATACAGATCTATCGTCATATCCGCGAGACGATTGAGGATAAATTCCCGGTGAATAATTTGCTTGCGATATTTTGACAAAACTTTTTCGGTTGCGAGATGCAATTCTTTTGCATATTCTTCAAACTTGCCGACTTCGTTTTTTAAAGCCTCATGAACATCGGCCAGCCTCTCGGTTGCAACTCTTTTTTTAATGCGGTGAAGAGCATAATCCGTTAAAACTCCCATTTCATTTAAGGGATGCTGCAGAGCCTTACCCACTTTCTTTAAATATTCGCCATGCTCCTGCATTCCGGCCAGCGCAATAAAAGCCCGCAGGACTTCATTGGTTCCTTCGAAAATTAAATTAATGCGGGCATCGCGAAGCGCCCGTTCGTAAGGATACTCTTTGCTATAGCCAATTCCACCGGCGATTTGCATGGCTTCGTTGACGGCATTCCAAACTGCTTCCGAAGCATATACTTTACATATCGAAGACTCGATTGAATAGTCAATATCTCCGCGATCGATCAGACCGGTAGTCAGGTAAACCATACTTTCCAACACAAACACGTCGACAACCATTTTAGTGATTTTGCCCTGAATCATTTCGAACTCGGCAATCGGTGTGTTGAATTGTTTTCGATTTTTTGCGTGATCAACACTCATTCTAATAAGTGTTTTAATTCCGCCAGCGCAACCGGCCGCCAACCCCAATCGACCCGAATTCAACACCTCCATCGCCACCTTGAAACCCTTGCCCTCAGGCCCAATTAGATTTTCAACCGGGACCTTGATATTATCAAAAATCAATTCGGTCGTAGAGGAGCCATGAATACCGAGCTTCCGTTCTTCTTTTCCTGATGAAAAACCCTCCATATCTCGAGTGACTGCCAGGGCGCTGATTTTCTTTTCGCCGCTTTCACCAACCGGAGTTTTTGCAAACACGGTAAAAAAATCCGCGATGCCGCCATTAGTAATCCAAATCTTGCTGCCGTTCAAAACATAGTGGCCTTTTTGTACATCTTTTACCGCCAGGGATTGGATGCCGGCAGCATCTGATCCTGCGCCCGGTTCGGTAAGTGCGAACGCCGCAATCCATTCACCTGAAGCCAACTTGGGCAAGTATTTCTTCTTCTGCTCTTCCGTTCCGTGTAGCAACAGCGCTTTCAGGCCAATAGATTGATGCCCGCCCAAAGTAACAGCCAATGAACCATCGATACTGCCAATTTCCTCAAAAACCCGGTTGTAAGCAGTTGTCGAAAATCCGGAACCGCCGTATTCCTCGGGAATGCTCATGCCGAAAAGTCCAATTTCAGCTAATCCCTGGAGAACCTCTTTCGGGATAGTCTCATCTCGGTCAATCGCTACCGAATCGATGTTATCCTTGGCGAACTGTCGAACAGTGTCGAGGATAAGTTTCAGATTTTCTTCCTCTTCCTTATCCATTTTTGGATAAGGAAAAATTAAATCCTGTTCGATGCTCCCTGCAAATAATGCTTTTACAAAACTGTTGTTTGTCATTTCAAACTCCTGAACTGCTAAAATTCTGATTCTATCGTCTCTTTAGGACCGCTCCGGTTCACTCGCCTTGAAAAATGGGCGACGGATGCGGAGTCTATCCTGAGAGAAGCCAAGGACGGGTTTCCTGCGCTTACCTCCGGGCTTCATTATTTATATTATTGGAGGAAGGTCGGCACGGGATCGCCCGCAGCAACTGTTCAATTTCTATAAAATCCTTTGCCATTATTCGCCATACTCGTCAGCAATTTCGGCAGCTCAAATCTCTCGCCATATTTATCCGCTAATTTATTCATTTCCCTGGCACAGAATTTCGAGCCCAGCGTGTCAGCATATTTCAAAAGACCACCGCGAAAAGGCGGGAATCCGGTGCCGAATATCATCCCTGCATCGAGGTCTCTTGCCCGGCGGACAATTTCCTCTTCCAAACAAAGCACTGCCTCTTTCAGCATAACAAAAACCAGTCGGTTTTGAATCTCCTCTTTAGAAATCGACCCGTCCGGCTTTATTAAATCCGCAATGAGAGCGTAAATCGACTCGTCAACTTTCTTATTTTTGCCATCATAAATATACAAGCCTTTGCCGCCTTTCTTACCTAAACGACCATCGTCATTCAACTTTTTGATTACTTTGGAAGGAACAACGCGATTTTGAAACCCTTCCTGGAGAATCTTGGACACTTTGTAACCGACGTCAATGCCCACTTCATCCAGTAAATTCAAAGGTCCCATCGGCATGCCGAAATCCAGCATGGCTTTGTCGATTTCGTCGATCTTCAAGCCTTCCTCTAAAAGCAACGCCGCTTCATTGATATAAGGCCCAAGAATTCGATTCACTAAGAATCCCGGACTATTTTTTACAACAATTGGAATTTTCCCTAATTTTTTAGCAAAAGCCACAGAGGTCACCGTTGCCGCATCCGAAGTTTTTTCACCTCTGATAATCTCCACCAAAGGCATGCGGTGCACAGGATTGAAGAAATGAAAGCCGATCACACGATCAGGCTTTTCAACAGCCGAAGCGATTTCAGTAATGGAAAGAGATGAAGTATTTGAAGCCAGGATGGTCGAGTCATTGACTTGAGAAGCTATCTCGCTAAGAACCGTCTTTTTGATTTCCATGATCTCGACAACAGCTTCGATGATGAAATCCGAGTTGGCAAAACCAGAATAATCTGTGGTTCCGGAAATCAAAGTCATTTTCCGCTGCATTTCTTTGCGTTTTAACTTTTTCTTCTCAACTGCCTTCCGGAAGACCTCTTCCGCTCTATGCATTCCGATATCCAGAGCTTGTTGGTTGATATCTTTCATTCTCACTGGCAGCGCTTTATTAGCAAGGAGTTGCGCAATGCCGCCGCCCATAACCCCGGCGCCAAGAAGTCCGACTTGCTTAATCTCTTTTGGCTCGCTCCTGGTTTTTTCAACGCCAGTGTCTTTTTTCAAATCCTCATTCAGGTAGTAGATTGAAATAAGGTTCTTGCTGACGTCGGTTGCAATCAGCTCACCGAGCAGCTTGGCCTCAATCTCAAGGCCTTCTTGCAGAGTCAGCTCAATTCCCTTTTGCACCGCTTCCAATGCTTTCAGCGGCGCCGGGTAATGGCCGCGAGTCGTTCGCAGCGCCTGCTTTCTGGCCTGCTCAAAAAGAAACTTGCGCCCGAATCGGTTGCTTTCTAAAAAAATCGCATGCAGGCGCTTCACATTTCGTTTGTTCTCGTAAGCAGAGCGCTTGAAAGCCTGCAGCATGTTGAGCGCAAATTCCTCAGCCGCTGCTTTTAAAAACGACGAGGGATAGCTCGAAGGTAGCACTTTATCGACAATCCCAAGCCGGCCTGCGTCCTTAGCGCCAACAAGTTTTCCGGTTAAGATTAGTTTTAACGATCTCTGAATACCAATGAGTCTTGGCAGCCGCTGGGTTCCCCCGAATCCGGGAAGAATGCCCAATCGTACTTCCGGGAGTCCCAATTTGGTTTTTGGGTGAATCTTCGCAATGCGGAAATGACAGGCAAGCGCCAACTCGAGTCCGCCGCCAACGCATGCCCCCTGAATGGCGGCCACTACAAGAAACGGCAAATCATGAATTTTTTGGAAAATCGCCTGTCCCATCCGGGTTTTCTCGGCGCCTTCTTTCGGATCGGTGACATCTTTAATTTCCGCAACATCGGCGCCGGCGATAAAATTATCCTCTTTCCCGCTTATAAAAACCAAAGCCTTGATCGAAGTCTCTGTCTTCAGCTCATCCAATAATCCATCGAGTTCCTGCATTACTTTTGAAGTCAGGATATTCACTTTCTCGTCCTTGGCGTCAAATGTCAAAAACGCCACACCGTTTTCTTTCTTGCGTAAATCAAAAACGCCGTCCGTTCGAGTTGATTGTTGCAGTTTAGAGCTGGTTTTTTCTTTTACCGTTTCGGCCATGTTTTTCTTTTCTCCCTCTGCTAATCATTGATTAAGTTTTGGCTATTCCATTTATAAAAATATCTGCTATCTGCTCAGCGGACTTTCCCAAATCATATTTGCCGTTTTTCATTAAAACCCAGTGCGTGGCAACTTCATCCAGCGAGCCAAACAGAGCTCGTTTGATCAGTCCGGGGGGAATGTCTTTGCGAATGATCCCATGCCGCTGCCCTTCTTCGATAATATCCCCCGCCACATTTAAATATTCCTTAAGTTTTGAACCGGCGTATTCTTTGATAAATTTGTTGCTTTGCCGCAGCTCAAGCTGAAAAACCTGCGCCAACTTTGGATTCTTTTCAACAAAATTCAGATGAGTCTTAACAAAAATGCGGAGCTTACTTTTGATATCCGGTTCAGATTCAATTTCCTTACGAACTTTAGAAATAAATTTCGCCATTTCTTCTTCAAAAATAGAAATGAGAATCTCGTCTTTATTCTTAAAGTAGAGATAAATAGTGCCGTCAGCGATACTGGCATTCTTGGCGATTTCCGAAACTTTGGCGTTGTAAAAACCTCGTTGGGCAAAAACCTTGACTGCGGCTTTTAAAATGCGGGATCTTTTATCTTCCTTGGCAGGCATGATTGGTTTCCTTACCTTGCTATAACTCGGTGACTGAGTTAAAATATTCCATCGAAATGAATGAGTGTTCATTCATAATATAAGAATCTATGTTTAGAGTCAAGAAGAATTTTAGTTTGGTGATAATTTGTTCCGCAATAATATTGCTTTTTTTCTGCTTTTTGAGTATGGTAATAAATAAACCGATTTTTTTCTACCCTAAGGGATTTGATCGAATTAACATTGCCAACTTCCACTGGGT
>SMXC01000187.1 GCA_004356825.1 Caldithrix sp. | reverse complement strand
TTTTTTGCGTCTCGAAAAGGCACCATCTAAAATGGACATTTGTAGTTGTTGTGTTCTTATCATTTATTCACCCATTAACTTATTGTTATAATTAAAGTTAATGATTTTTATGAAATAACTCAAGAACTATTTTTGATACTTAACCTGTCGATTAAATCAAAGGTTTCATAATATGAATGACCAGTTAAAATAATTATTTAAACAAAATTATTTCCCACCGAATTGCGCCGAAATCACTGAAACTCACCGAACTTATTTTCATTTGAAATAGTTAATCTGATTAATTCATGAATTGCAAACCTGAAGCTACAAAGTATAGTAAGGAATAAGGGAATATTGAAGAATGCATTTTAATACACAAAACCCTCTATTTCCTTATATCCCTATTTCCCTCGGCGAATGCGGTATACTGCCGTGGAAGTTATTTTTTACCACAAAAAGTCGCCTAAGTTTTAACTGGTCATTCATACTTATCGTTAGCGAGGATTATCGAACCGAACGATTCAGATGGTGCGCGAATAAATTGGCGTATCTTTTAGTCTGTCTTTCTGCAGGTAGCTGTCAAACGCCATGGCGATATTTCTAATAAGCAAGTGCCCGGTTTCTGTCACTGTAATTTTCCGTTTTGAGAATTTCAATAGACCGTCGTCGCGAAAGCCCTGCAGCTGCCTGATGGCGTCTTCAAAATAGTTTTCAAAGCTGATATCAAACTTCTCTTCGATTTTCCCTTGGTCTAATTCCAGATCACACATCAGCTTCGTAATCGTATACCGCCTGATTTGGTCATCGTCGTTCAGGCGGTATCCCCGTTCGACAGCCAGCGTGTTGCGGTCGATTGCTTCATAGTATCGTGGTAAGGTTTTAACGTTCTGGGCATAAACACTTTCCAATTGACTGATGCTTGACATACCCATCGCATATAGATCACAATCACTATGGGTTGAGTAGCCTTGAAAATTTCTGTATAACTTCTTCTCATGAAAGGCTTTCGTCAATGAGTCATCGGGCTTAGCGAAGTGATCCATGCCGATGTATACATATCCTGCTGCGGTAAGTTTCTCAATGGTCAATTTTAAGATCTTGAGCTTTTCCGATGGCTCTGGCAAGGCGGTTTGGTCTATGACCTGTTGGTGTTTTTTTAGCCAGGGCACATGTGCGTAGTTGAAAATTGCCAGGCGGTCAGGCGATATGTTGATGATGCGGTCGAGCGTCTGCTCAAAAGAATGTACTGTTTGATATGGCAGCCCATAAATCAAGTCGAGGTTGATGCTCTCGAAGCCCCGGTGTCGCAGCCCGTCGAATGCCCAGCGTGTCAACTTTTCAGTTTGAACGCGGTTGATAGCTACCTGCACCTTCTGTTCAAAATCTTGTACCCCCATACTCGCGCGGTTGAATCCAACTTCTTTCAAAGCGTCCAGATTTTCTTCCGACAGAGCCCGGGGATCTATCTCCACACCTATCTCTGCGTCGTCGGTGAAGTCGAAGTTATCTCGAATGACGGAGAAAATGCGACGGATCTGCCCGGCGTCGAGATAGGTTGGTGTGCCACCCCCCCAATGCAATTGCGCGACCTTGCGACCGGCCGCAATTTTTTTACCTATAATAGAAATCTCTTTGCTCAAATAGTCGAGATATTCATCGAGGCGATTCCGGTTATGAGTGATCAGCATGGTGCAGCCACAGAAGTAACAGAGCTTTTCGCAAAATGGTAAATGAAAATAGAGTGACAGGTTTGCCGGATGGTCGACCCTGTTGGAGCGTATAATCTCATCAATAAATTCATCAGCGCCAAAATCTGAGCTGAAATTTGGCGCAGTTGGATAGCTGGTATATCGTGGGCCAGGCCGGTCATAACGCCTCAACATCTCGATATCAACCAGCATTTGCGTGGCTTTGGGCTCCATCATTCTTGCCTCGCTTTTCGGTTCTCGCTTTCCTCCTTAACAAACTCCACCAGGGCCTTGGCATTTTCAACAGGAGTCTCGGGCAGAATGCCGTGACCTAAATTGAAAATGTGTCCAACGCCATTGCCCGCTTTTTCTAAAACAGAAATGACCTGTTTTCTAATTTCTTCCCTGGGGGCAAAGAGGGCACATGGGTCTAAATTTCCTTGCAGCGCAACTTTTCCATTTACCATTTTTTTGGCGTCTTGTAAATCCTCTGTCCAGGAAACACTAAGCACATCAGCGCCAATCCCGGCAAGCGCTTCGAAAGAGTGTCCGGCGTTTCTGGCGAAAACGATCACAGGTGCGCCCATGGTTTTTATAGTTTGAACAATTCTCGTTATGTAAGGTAGAGAAAACGTCCTGAAATCTTCCGGCGTCAAAATCCCGGCCCAACTATCGAAAATCTGAACAACCTGGGCCCCGGCCTTGATCTGCGCGCTCAGGAAATCCGCGACAGCAATGGATAATTTGTCCAATAATCCTCGTAATAAATCAGGTGCTTTATACATCAAACTCTTGATCTCAGTAAAATTTTTCGATCCGTGGCCCTCGATCATATAAGCAGCCAGGGTCCAGGGTGCACCAGCAAAACCAATCAGGGGCACGCTGCCGGCCAATTCATTTTTGACCAGCTGCAGCGCCTTCAAGACATAACCTAAATCCTCTTCAACTGATACGGGCCGGAGTTTGTTAAAATCCTTTTCCATACGCAGAGGTGTCTCGAAGATCGGACCGCGGCCTTCAACGAAATTCAAATTCATTCCCATCGCTTGCGGGATCACCAGAATATCTGAAAAAATAATGGCTGCATCAACGCCGATAATTTCAACGGGCTGTAAAGTCACTTCTGCAGCCAACTCGGGGGTGCGGCACATCGTCAGGAAATCTGCCCGCGACCGTACTTTCTGATATTCAGGTAAGTAGCGGCCGGCCTGACGCATGATCCACACCGGTGTTCTTGGAGTCGGTTCTCGACGACAAGCCTTCAGCAGTATATTATTTTTTAGATTTTTGCTCATCTATAGGAATCTCCAATTGCAACAGCGAGACCAGGAATTGTGGATTTGTCGGGAAAAACATCCGCAGACAGTTCATGTTTTTCTAACGTCTCGGCAGTCACTTTACCGATAGCTGCAATGCGACACCCTTTCGTCTGCCAATCATAAATTCTTTTTGCACCGAAAAGTGAGATAAAGTTTCGAAGAGTCGAGGGACTGGTAAACGTTAAAACATCAGGAGCGTTGCCATGCAAAAGTTTTTGGTATTCAGAAAGGTTATTTCTTTGCGTCGGCTGATTCTTATAAACCGTCACTGCGTCAACTTTGCCACCCAGCGCTGTTAGGCCGATTTTCAATACATCGCGCCCTTTATCGGCTTTGGGTAGAAGGATTCTTAATCCAACAATGTCTTTTTTCTGAAATTCTTCAACTAAATCCTCAGAGCTGAAGTCATGAGGTACCAAATTAATCTGAATACCCAATTCTTTCAGGACCTCTTCAGTTCGTTCCCCAACTGCGGCGATTTGCTTTTTTTTTAACGCGTCTACTTTTTTACCCCTGTCTTTCAACCTGCGAAAAAAAAAGCGGACACCATTGGTGGAAGTGAAAATAAGCCAATGATAGTCATGAAGTTTTTCTAAGGCTCGATCGCAGTCTGCCCAGGAGTCCGGGGGTACGATTTCAATCGTCGGAATGTGGATCACTTCCGCGCCTAATCGCTGGAGGTGAGAAATCAACTCGTCGGCCTGCCCGATTGCCCGAGTCACAACTACTGACTTTCCTGCCAGTGGATTGCTTATTCTAAACAATTATTTTTTTATTTATCTTGAAGTGAGCTATGGGCTATTTTTCTTTTCGCCATTAGCTTTCAAATGTACAATACCTTGGAATCAACTTTAATCGATCACCCATTCGCTGATTTGGCTCATTTACGGTAAAACTTTACAAAACAATTGGCTGACAGCCAACAGCTAATCACTCAATTTAGGTTTTATAGAAGGCGATCCGCCAGTTGCTCCGCCATTAACATCGCATCTTCAAGTTTTCCGGAAATTTTCTCTTTTTGAAAATTGTCACCATCCTCATCAGCATGAAAGGCCTGGAAATCCACTTCTCCACTTTTTACCCGGCAAAACGCCCCCATGGGTGCCATACAGCCTCCGCCCATCTTTTCCAAAAAAGCGCGTTCTGCCTGTACCGCCGCTTTGGTTTGGGGGTCATTCAAAGGTTCGATCAACTTGTGGACCTGATTGTCATCTTTTCTCACTTCAATGCCCAATGCCCCTTGTCCTACCGCTGGAATCATGATCTCACAACTCAAATACTGCTGCAAGCGGTCCAGCCAATTCATGCGTGCCAGGCCGGCTGCCGCCAAAATAATTCCGTCATACTCGGCTGATTCTGCTTTTTTCAATCTGGTTTCAATGTTGCCACGAATATCAACAACTTCAAAATCGGAGCGATAGACCAGCAATTGCACTTTGCGTCTCATGCTGCCCGTACCAATTTTACTACCCTTCGGCATCCCATCCAGGTCGGTTTTCATATGCGTAACAAATACATCTCTCGGATCAACTCTTTCGGGTATAGCTCCAATTATCAGTGCCTCAGGAAGTTCCGTCGGTACGTCCTTCATACTGTGCACGGCCAGGTCGATATCTCCCGCCAACAGTTTTTCCTCTATTTCTTTAACAAAAACACCTTTGCCCGGCAATTGACCGATGGCAGAATCTAATATTTTATCTCCAAGAGTTGCAACCTCTACAATTTGAATGTCCAGGTGTGGGTGAATTCCAAGGAGTTGATTTGCCATCCCCCGGGCTTGAGCCATAGCTAAAGCGCTGCGCCGGGATCCAATTTTCAGGGTCGTTTGATTTCTACTTGAATCCAATTGGTTCATTTATTAGTCGGCTTTTCTAACCCAAACAGCTTTCGAACCGTCGCCGTGCAGATCTGACCATTGCCTCCTACCGCCTCTTTCCTCAAATGGACAATCGGTTGATGCAGCATCTTGTTAATAATTCTATTAGCTAACTCCTGAACTACTTGTGAGTCCTGTTCAGAAAGGTCAATACCAAATCGTCTCCGTGCTCGTTTGAGTTCCTGTTCCCGAATTTCCTCGGCATATTGACGTAAGTCCGTTATAACCGGCTTGACTTCCAAAGATTGGCACCAGGCCAGAAAGTTCGTAACTTCTTGATTAATAATGTCTCTGACCTTGTTGATTTCATTGCACCTTTGCTCTAAGTTGTTTTCAACCTTGGTACTCAATTGATCAATATTGTAAAGGTTGACTAAATTGAGCCTGCGGACTTCAGGGTCAACATCTCTGGGAACGGCGATATCTATAATCAGCAGCGGTTTATTCTTCCGCTCCTGCATGGCTTGCTCTACAATTTGCTGTGTCAAAATAAAATGCGGCGAGCCGGTTGAGCTTAGTACCACATCCGCCTGTTTCAGGCTCTCACCTAATTGGTCAAAACCAAAAGTCCTGATTTTCAACTGTTTTGTGATTTCCGCAGCCTTTTCCTGAGATCTATTGATGATCGTCAAGTCGCTTGCACCGTATTTTAGCATGGACTTTACCGCCATCAAACTCATTTTGCCAAGGCCAAGCACTAAAATGTTAGGAGTTGAAAGATCGGGAAACGTATTTCGCACTAATTTGACAGCAACGTGACTGACAGAAAGAGAGTGTTTAGCTATACCGGTTTCACTTCTTACCCGCTTGCCAACAGTCAGTGCATTGCGAAACAAGCTAGAGAGCAGAGGGCCGACCGTTTGCAGCTTCTTAGCCACGTCAAATGCCTCTTTAACTTGATGCTGAATTTGGCTTTCCCCCAGAACCATAGATTTTATGCCACTGGCAACTGAAAAAAGGTGCTCCACTACGCCTAAGTCTACTGACGTGCTCAGAAAATTTTTAAACTCTGAAACTGGCAGGTTGTGGGAACTGGCCAAAAATTCTTCGATTCTTTTCATGCCAGCCTTGGGATCCTTGACCGCAGCATAAACTTCAACGCGATTACATGTGGAAAGAATGACAGCTTCAACAATGTCTGAGTCCACGTTACCGTTTGGCTGTGTTAATTTGGCTAGCGCTCCTGGCAAATGAGCCGGATGAAATGCTAATCTTTCGCGCAATTCCACTGGCGCATTGTCGTGATTAATTCCCACTAAAATAATCTTCACTGTATTATTCCTTCAATATTTAACCTGCAATACTTTATATCATTTTCAAAATTAACTTGAATAATTCATCGCCACTAAGACACAAAGGTATTAATAAATTAAAGCTAGCCCTCTTTCACAATCAGTCTTACAAAAAAAATAGTCTTTCATTCTAGTTTCTTTACTTTTTTTCTTTCTGTCTTTGTGGCAAAAGTTTATGAATGCAGGTTTATTAATGAGTTTTTACTATGAAATGGATATTGGGGGCAATTCCCAAAAAGTATTTTTTGTTTTTATCTGTTTGATTCAACATAAAAAATAATTTACTAAGAATAATACAACTTATGAAATATTAAAACAAATGAAATCATATATACTAATTAAAAAACTTTGAGTTGGTTCCATGGAAACTTGGAAAGCTTTTGAGCAAAACGTTTGTGACAAATGTGGCGAAATGTCTGGCTATAACTCGTGGCAGCGCCTGAATGACTCTAAAGAGGTTAAAGGGGAAAGGGGTTGGTTTAACCGTAGATGTAAATATGGTTTAGGCGCTTCGCACCAAACATCGATAAAATTTTGTCGATATGTTGCAGCACCCAAATTCTAAAATCGCATATCGAAATCCGAAAAAATCTTCAGAACTCGAAATTCAAATGTTCAAAACCACCGCGGGTCTTGTTGTTTAGGTCATTTGTGTTTTTGGTTTTTGGGGATTTGTTGAGGATTTTGTGCTTAGGATTTCGGATTTCCTTTTCGCTTTACTGCGTCAGCCATCTTTTTGCAGCAGGGTCTGCGAGATAGAGAGCATTTGCCCCGGGATTATTAACTAGTCTAAATTCTCCGGGTCAGTTGCAGTCATTGTCTTGACAACCGTGACCTTTTGAGTACGATTCGAGCTTCTGTCTTTGAAGCGAGCCCAACGCTGCAAGGCCTTTTCCAAATCCTTCGTTTTCACTGGTTTGCTAATGTAGTCATCCATTCCAGCTTCGAGGCACTTTTCACGGTCCCCTTGCATAGCGTTGGCGGTTATGGCGATAATCGGGATATACTGCGTCTCTTTTTCTTGCAGTCTTATTTCAGAGGTGGCTTCATATCCGTTCATTTCAGGCATTTGGCAATCCATGAATAGCAAGTCGTATGGGAATTTCGCCACCATCTCTACCGCTTCTTTGCCATTAGCCGCAACATCTACCCGGCAGTTTAGTTTTTGCAACATTTTCACTGCGACTCTCTGGTTGATGATATTGTCCTCTGCCAGGAGAACCCGTAGTGACTTTGTAGGCGTGGTTGGTTTTTTGACGTCGGTTCTGGCGGCACGAGATTCGATTACAGAGTGAGAGGTGATGAGTTCGGTTGAATGTTTCTGTACTTTAGCGGCCCAAACCGTGGCGAGTGTGTCCATAAAGAGCGACGGCCGGATAGGTTTGGTTAATAGTGCCGTAAATCCGGCTTTTTTGAATCTTTTGGCATCTCCTTTTTTGGCGGCAGAAGTGAACATCACCATGGCTGTCTCCTCCAGGTCAGGGTCAGCTTCGATCGATCGGGCTAAGGTTTCGCCGTCCATTTCCGGCAAGTGGTAATCGATAATGGCAATCTGGTAAGGCTGCCCGGCTGAGACTGCCTTGTGCATGGCAGTGAGCGCCTCTTCGCCAGACTGGTAACAGTCAAAGCCAAACCCCCAATTTTTGAATTGTGCCTGGATAATTTTTTTGTCGGTTTCGTTGTCTTCAACGATGAGAAATTTGAGGTCTTTGAGATCTACGACCGGCGCTGATTCAGTAATGCTCTGCTTGTCGAGGCGGAAAGAGATTTCGAAGGTGAAAGTTGAGCCTTTGCCAAGTTCGCTGCGGACGCTTATCTTCCCTTTCATCAGTTCGACGAGCTGCTTCGATATGGCGAGGCCGAGGCCGGTGCCACCGAATTTTCTCTTTGTAGAGGTATCTACCTGGCTGAATTTGTCGAAGATATACCGGAGTTTGTCTTTGGGGAT
>SMXC01000186.1 GCA_004356825.1 Caldithrix sp. | reverse complement strand
TTTTTTGCGTCTCGAAAAGGCACCATCTAAAATGGACATTTGTAGTTGTTGTGTTCTTATCATTTATTCACCCATTAACTTATTGTTATAATTAAAGTTAATGATTTTTATGAAATAACTCAAGAACTATTTTTGATACTTTACCTGTCGATTAAATCAAAGGTTTCAAAACCTTATAAAATTTCTGAACTGAATCAAATCTTTAGGCAAGTGCTGCCGTGCTCTTCTTAAGAACAAATGAATCAAGAGCCAAATTATGATTTATGCCCTGGCTGAAAATGTTCGAAGTCTTTATAATGTGGGTGCTATCTTCAGGACTGCAGATGGCGCGGGGATTACAAAACTATTTTTGACCGGAATAACCGGACAGCCCCCGCACAAGGAAATCCGAAAAGTTGCTTTAGGAGCCGAAGAAAGTGTGCCTTGGGAATACTTTCCAGAAAGCGTCGCTTTGATTGAGAAGCTGAAACGTGAAAATATTCAAATCGTTGTTTTAGAGGCAACTGAAAAAAGCATCCCCTATGACCAAGCTGATTTCCGTTTTCCTTTGTGCCTGGTAGTTGGGCATGAATACAACGGCGTCAGCGAGGAGACGGTGAAAAGAGCGGATTCTCTAATCAATATTCCGATGCGGGGCAAGAAAATTTCTTTGAATGTTGCAGTTGCTTTTGGAATCGCTGTTTACGAAATTGCTAAATCGAAAAACGACTTAGAGCCATAAAAATATGAATTCACTTTCGACTTTTCTGCTGATTTTGTTTGTTTTGTTGCTTGGCATTTCCGGATATTTTTACTTGGATAAAGTCTCACCGCTTCAGTCACAGTTGAAGGGAATTCGGCAGGAAAACGAGGAGCTGGCCTTTCGGGTCGAGCAGCTTGAACAACAAAATGCGCGTCTTTCCACCCAGCTTGAGCAAAAAATGCAAGAGTTGTCTGACGCCAAAAACGATGAAATCAACCAATTAAAATTAACTTATGAAGATTTAATTGGTGAGCTAAAAGAACAGATCGAGGCAGGAGAAATTACAATCACTCAATTAGCCGACCAATTGAGAGTGAAAATCGTTGATCGGATTATTTTCCCATCGGGAGAAGCCGAACTCTCTGAAAAGGGGATGAAGATTCTGGCAAAAGTTGGGGGAATCTTGAAACAAGCCAAAGAAAAGCGCATCAAGGTTGAGGGGCACACGGACAACGTCCCGATTCACCCCAATTTAAAGGGCCAATTCGACAGCAATTGGGAGCTTTCGATTGCCAGGGCAACTAATGTGGTGCGTTTCCTTGTCGAAGAAGTTGGCCTGAATGCAGGAATCATCGAAGCATCAGGTTTTGGTGAACACCGACCCACTTCCACCAATAAAACGCGCGGCGGCCGCGCAAAAAATCGCAGAATTGAAATTCGTCTTCTGCCGTTGAGGGAGGGTGTTTTAAGGGTATCAAAGAAGGGGGTAGAATAAAGAACAATGGGAACACAACTTAAAGTTGTCCAGTATGGGCTTGGTCCGATAGGAATCGAGGCCGCAAAATTGGTTCTTCAAAAAAAAAGTCTCAAACTTGTGGGTGGAATCGACATCGATCCGAGCAAAGTCGGAGTTGATCTTGGGGATGCTCTTGGCCTTAATTCAAAGTTAAACATTTCGATATCCAATGATGCACAAAAAGTTTTAAATGAGACTCAAGCGGATATTGTTCTGCATTCAACCGGCTCGTTTTTAAGCAAAGTTGAAGAACAGTTCAAAATGTGTCTTCAGGCGGGCGCTTCAATCATTTCATCGTGTGAGGAGTTGTTTTACCCCTATCGGAGGGATTCCGAATTTTCATCACGAATTGATAAATTGGCAAAGGAAAACAGGGCTACGATTATCGGAACCGGCGTGAATCCCGGGTTTTCAATGGATGTGCTGGTTCTGACGATGAGCGGCGTCTGCACGGCTATACAAAAAATTGAAGCAACCCGCGTTTCCGACGCTTCAAAAAGACGCCTGCCGTTGCAGAAGAAAATTGGCGCCGGTTTAACTCCGGTTGAATTCAGAAATCTAGTTCGGCAAGGAAAGCTCGGGCATATCGGCCTTGTCGAGTCCTTATACGCCATCGCTGATAAAATCGGGTTTGAATTCGACGAACTCAAAGAAACAATCGACCCTCAAATTTCCAGTAAAACCATTGAAACGGAATATTTAACTGTGCAACAGGGTGAGGTGGCAGGAATTTTGCACGTGGCAAAAGCCTTGAAAAATGGGGTGGAATTGATAAAACTTGAGTTACAAATGTTCGTCGGCGCCGAAAAGGAACGGGACAGCGTCAAGATAGAAGGCGAGCCGCCAATTCACTTGAATGTCGAGGGCGGGATTTTTGGAGACACAGCTACCATTGCTCGAATGATCAACGCGATTCCGGTTGTTTCTAACGCGTCGCCGGGCCTAACAACAGTTGTTGAATTGCCATTAGCAACCTATTTTAAATAAATAAGTAAAAGAGCAATGCGGAGTAAGTTATGGGAGCCAAACTCCTAACCATTACAATTGCATCGCTAATCCTGATTTTGTTCATTGACTTTTTTACGGTTTGGTATGCAGGATTCTTAAGACGCTGGATGCCAAACAATAGGATTAGAGTGTTTTTTTAGTCAGCTTGTTTGGCCAATTCTGGCGGTCATTTTTTGGTACACACTTTATTTTAATCATTTGCCTGAAGAGTTCAGTTCCGATTATTTTTTCTTTGTTCTTTTTATTTACAGTGTTCGTGGGCTGATTAGATTCTTCCTGAAAAAGGGCGATAAGATTCAGACTACAGCCTCGAACTAAAGTAAAAGCATGGCGTTCTGCAACTTATATCACTCGGATTATGTATGAATTAATTAGATTCCAAGAGTTTATTTAACCCATAAATGGAATACTTTTTTCAATTTTTAATAATCTTCTTTTTTGTTTTTCTTAACGCCTTTTTTGTTGCAGCCGAATTTGCAATTGTGAAAGTGCGCCCATCGCAAATCGAGCAAAAGGCTTCTGAAGGCATTTTCACCGCCAGGATCGCTAAAAAAATCCTTGCTGAATTAGATGCTTATCTTTCTGCCTGTCAAGTGGGCATTACCTTGGCAAGTTTAGCGCTGGGTTGGCTGGGAGAACCCTACCTGGCGAGTTGGCTTGAGCCGTTTTTTGCACAATTGGGAATCCCTCATGCAATGATCCAAGGTCTTGCATTCGGTATTGCTTTCACCATCATCACTTACCTGCATATTGTACTCGGTGAGATGGCTCCGAAATCTTTATCCATTCGTCTGGCGGCAAGGACTGTTTTATGGGTTGCTTTACCTCTCTACGCATTTTATATGACTTTTAAACCGTTTATTGTTGGTCTAAATTATTCTGCTTTATTTCTGATCAAACTTGTTGGTGTCAACCCCGAAAACGAAGACGAAATGGCGCACTCAGAAGATGAGCTCAAACTCATTTTTGCACATTCGGCACAAAGCGGTCACCTCACCCGCGGCGAAGCCGAGATGATGGAAAACGTCCTTTCCCTGCACGATAAAATCGGCAAGAAAATTATGATTCCCAGGATATCTGTCGTTTATCTTTCTACAACCAACACGTTTTCGGAAAACCTGAAAATAACTCAAGAAAGTCAGCACACTCGTTATCCCCTTTGTAACGGTGATTTGGATCAAGTTCTGGGAATGGTCCATATTAAAGATGTCATGGCTGCAACCGTAAGAGGTGAGAAGGGACTTCGCATGAATAAGTTAAAACGTGACATCCTTTTTTATCCGGAGACGATCACACTTGATGCCCTGTTTCGGGAATTCCAACGGACAAAGCTTCACATGGCTGTTTTGATCGATGAGTACGGCGGCACGACCGGAGTTGCGACTCTCGAAGATGTTCTCGAAGAACTGGTCGGCGAAATTTATGATGAGTTTGATGAACCCATTACCTTTATTCGGCAAGTCGGCAGACGGGAATATTTAGTCGATGGACTGTGTTCGGTGAAATTATGCGAAGACAGGCTGAAGATAAAGTTGCCTGAATTTGACGTTGAAACTGTCGGCGGTGTGGTCTTCAGTATCGCCGGTCATATTCCTGAGCCGGGCAGTGAACTGGATTTTGAAAAAGGCAAAATTATCATCGAAGTTGTTGACCGCCAAAGAATTGCGAAAGTAAGATTGATCCTTGCAGATCAGACGTCGGAAGTTGATGTTGAAGATAAAAAAATGACCCTTCCTCCATAAAAAAAGCCTGACAACTTTTACCGCCAGGCCTTAAACCGACCGCACCATATATTTATTCATAATAAAGATATTTCCGCCAGTACTGATTGTTACGTGCTTTTGAGCGCACGAGATGCAGATAAAAATAGCTGCCAAGCGGTTTAGGCTTGTTTAATACTATCATGTTTGCTTCTCGCGGAGTGAGGTCGCTCTTTTTAGAATTACACTTGCGGCAGCAGGCGACCAGGTTCTCCCACACGCTTTTACCACCGCGCGAAAGCGGCAGAATGTGATCAAGCGTCAACTCATTCGGTGTCTGAAGGGTGCCGCAATATTGACAAGCATGTCCATCCCGCAAATAAATATGCTTTTTAGAATAAGCTTTTTTTCGGTAAGGAATTTGAATATAATGCAACAAGCGAATCACCGCCGGGACCGGAAAGACGGTTGAAGGTGACCGCATCACACGAGGTGTGTTCTGCTCGCTTCGGGCTAATCCCTTAACGATGAGAATTATTGCCCGCCTGACCCCACAAATGTGAATTGGCTCATAACTGGCATTTAAAACTAATACCTGGGTGTACATCGTTTTATGCCATTATTTTTTTGAGTCTGTTTTAACATGTTTTGATTGAATGAGTTCCATCTAAATAGAGTATGTTATAAGAAAGTATGCTTGCATAGGTAGAACAAGCAGACTTTTTTTTAGCATTTAGAAGAATTTAATGATCTAAAGCCTTTTAGTCAAGAGGTTCTTTTCGCTTGCAATTTTACCCTGAAAATGTTAAAATAAACTTCTTTAAAGAAGATTAGTTGAGTACGGATTTTAAAAAATTTAGGAGACGGTATAAGTTTGCGAATTTTAATTATAGGTGGCGGTGAGGTTGGCTTTCATTTAGCCAAGATTTTTTCTAAAGAAGGTCACCAGGTGGTTATGATCGAGCCGGACAGAGATAAGATTAACCGGGTGGAAGAATCGCTTGACATCATGGCGGTTCAGGGAAGCGGTTCGAGTGTTGAAACACTTGTTGAGGCCGGTATCAAGGATGCGAAATTGGTTGTGGCAGTTTCCGCAAGCGATGAAGTGAACATTATTGCCTGCATGCTGGCTGACAAATTAGGTGTTCCGCAAAAAATAGCCCGGGTGAGGAATCAAGAGTTCACAAATCCAAATGCAGTGCTCACTCCTGAACAACTTGGAATTGATCTGATCATAAACCCCGAGCTGGAGACTGCACACGAAATTTATTGGCTCCTTCGCCGGTCGGCGGCGACGGATGTAATTGAATTTGCAAACGGCGCTATTCAGTTGGTGGGTCTCCGATTAGATTCAAAAGCAAAAATTATCTCGAGGCAATTTAAAGAAGTCAGCATGAGTCTACCCGATCTTACATTCCGAACGGTGGCTATTTTTAGAAACGGCCGGACGATTATTCCAACGGGTGAGGACTATTTCCTAAACGGGGATCAAATCTTTGTTGTTTCTAAAACGGAATGTGTACCTGATTTACTTGAACTTTGTGGCAAGGCGGATGATAGAATTGAAAATATTATGATTTTGGGCGGCGGGAAAGTGGGTCGATTACTTGCAAAGGAATTGGAAAAAGATAGAAGTTTAAAAATTCGGTTGCTAGAACCTAGTCAGGCTAAGTCCCAATTGATAGCCGAGCAGCTCGAGCATACTTTAGTTATTCATGGTGACGCCACGGATGTTGACTTGCTGGCATCCGAAGGGATTGGCGAAATGGACGCCTTTGTTGCAGTCACTGACGACGAGGAATCAAATATTATTACCTCTCTGTTAACCCGGCATCTCGGCGTTCGCAGGACGATTACAATGGTAAGCAATACAGTTTACCTGCCTCTGATAAATTCAATTGGGTTGGACGTTGCGGTTGATAAAAGAATGATTACCGCTAATGCGATTGCCAGATTTATTCGCAGGGGCAAAGTCGTGTCGGTAGCAACCTTGCGTGGCATCGATGCTGAAGCGATCGAGTTGGTTGCTCAAAAAGGGTCTAAAATTACCAAGAAAAGTTTGCGGAATATTAAGTTTCCGGAAGGGGCGATTGTGGGCGCTGTCACTCGCAATAGCGAGGTTTTCGTACCCGTTGGAAATTCTTCGATTGAGGCCAATGACAAGGTTGTTGTGTTCGCGTTGCCAAAAGCTGTTGCCAATGTAGAAAAAATGTTCGAATGAAAGATGGCCAAGTGTAAGAAAGCAGTTGAAATTGATTGTTCTATGGAGACTTGATTAATCGTGCAAATGTATCTTTACCCCTGCCAGCGTCATGGATATTAGAGCGGTCCTTCGGGTTCTCGGGGTACTTCTGATTTTTGTTGGCGCCTCCCTTATTTTTCCGATAGCAATTTCACTCTATTACAAAGATGGCGATTTTACCGCTCTGTTGGCTTCTTTCTTGATTACCATAACTGCCGGCGGTTTACTTTGGAAATTTACGCCAGGTGATCGGGAGCTAAAAACCCGGGAAGGATTTGCTGTTGTTACTTTTGGCTGGATATTTTTATCAGCATTTGGATCTTTGCCTTATCTTTTCACCGATTTTGAGATATCTTTCACAGATGCCTTTTTTGAAACCATGTCCGGGTTCACGACAACCGGAGCAACGATCCTGACCGATGTGGAGGCTCTGCCGCACGGCGTTTTATTCTGGCGCAGCTTGACTCATTGGCTCGGCGGAATGGGAATTATTGTAATGTCGTTGGCGATTCTACCCATGCTAGGCATTGGCGGGATGCAATTGTTTAAAGCAGAAGTTCCCGGTCCGTCTGTGGACAAACTACAGCCGAGAATTCAAGATACAGCAAAAATTCTTTGGGGTGTTTATGTCCTCCTGACGTGCATTGAAACCCTTCTATTGAAATTAGGGGGAATGAATATTTTCGATTCCTTGTGTCATACCTTTGGTACAGTGGCAACTGGCGGTTTCTCTACCAAAAACGCCGGAATAGGGTTTTATCAGAGCGCTTATATTGAGTACGTTATTACGGTCTTTATGATTTTAGCAGGTACAAATTTCGCCCTGCATTACAGAGTTCTCAAAGGCCGGTTTAAGAGTTATAGAGAAAATACTGAATTCAGGTTTTATTTCGGCATCATACTGTTCGTAACGACTTTCGTATTTCTCGATCTTTTATTCCGGCGACTTTACGGTTTCTCGGGTGCTTTTCAAAAAGCTATTTTTCAAGTGACATCTTTGCTGACGACCACGGGCTACCATTCGGCTGACTATGAGGCCTGGCCAGTTTCTTCTCAGTTAATTTTAATCATCCTGATGTTTTTTGGTGGCTGTGCCGGATCGACCAGTGGTGGAATTAAAGTGGTGAGAATTTATTTGATCATAAAATATGGATTTATGCAATTTAAAAAACTTCTACACCCGCATGCCGTAATTCCAATAAGAATGGGCCACCGATCTGTGCCACCGGAGGCAATAAGCGATATTTTAGGATACGTGGTGCTTTATTTTAGCATTCTTGTAGTCTCCTCTATTTTAATGAGTTTAATGGGATTGGATTTGGTTACTTCCGTCAGTACGGTGATCTCTTCCTTGAGCAATATTGGGCCCGGTGTAGGAACAATTGGGCCGACAGAAAACTTTGCTCACATACCTGCCGTTGGGAAATGGCTCCTCAGTTTCCTGATGCTTGTTGGTCGTCTTGAAATTTATACGGTTCTGGTTATCTTTACTCGCAATTTTTGGATAAAATAGTCTCGCAAAATGCATAATATTTCTAACAAAAATTTTATCCACATCTTTTGGGCTCTTTTTATGACGTGGGGTTTTTTCTCTCTGCACATTCCGGGTCTATTCGCTCAGCAGAAAGACAGAGTGCTGGTAATAGGAGAGCTCATTGGCCGGGTAGATAAACGCGATTGGAAGATTAACACTAAACAAGGTCTCCTACCGGTCTTCGGTGCTGGAAACGGCCGGCCTTTTACAGCATTCGGACGGTCTTCAAACGAAGTTGTGATCCGGTTTTTTAATTCAAAAGAATCGGAAATATTTAACCCAAATACTGTAATCTACCGTTTTTATGAAACCGAACGCGCTCTGATTTCGGCTTTAATTCTTGATGAAATTGATACAGCGGTTTTAGAAAGCGAAGTGTCTGCACTTGAAGTCAAAAAATCAAATAACCATTTTTCGGCCGTTCCCGTGAGACCAGATTCAAATATGGTTAAATTGGTATTTTATAATCACCGCAATCCGGCTTTAAAGTCGAAACAGGTTAGACGGGCTCTGTCGTTTGCAATTAACCACGGTCGCATTATCCAAAAAATACTTTTTAAGGGAAAAGCAACTTTAGCAAGGGGCCCGTTTGACGATAATTCGCCGTTGTTTAACCAAGGGATGGAGTCCTATAAGTACAACCCAAAGCGTGCTGTTCAACTTCTTCAACAGGCCGGTTGGCGAGATTCTAATGGAGACGGAATATTAGATAGAGCAGGCCAGCCTTTGACTCTGAATTTTTACTATCCAAAGGGTTTAAGACTTGATGAATCGATTTCCCGCCAAATAAAAATTGATCTTCTAAGAGTTGGCGTTGAAGTAAATCCCAAACCTTTAGCTAAAAGTAAGATGATAGAAAACCTGGCCTCAGGGGACTTTGACGCGATATTGATAGACTATACATTCGAAAACAAAATTGAAAGTCTAAAAAGGGTCTTTTCGACCAGCGGTGATGATAATTATATGGGATACGCCAGCAACCTTTTCGAAGTTCGCTTAAACTTTTACAACGAAACAAGTGACCCGACTATGAAAAAAACTTTAATCAAAAGTTTGCAGGAAGTAATTAACCAGGATCAACCCGTGACGTTTCTCTATTTTAAATGGTGGACTCATTATTTGGTAAATTTGGAAAAATTTAGAAATCACCGCGATCTTGGCGGTAATATTCATCCGTTTCAGGATTGGATTATTAGAGACTTAGAAAGTAACTGACATGCTTAAATTCGGGCAAAAAATTCAAATCAGGCACCGGCTGTTGACCCGCCTGCTTTTGTCCCATATTTTAATAGTTTCCCTGCCTCTTTTTTTTACAGGCAAAGTTCTTGTGGATACTGCGCAGGAGTCCATCGAGGAAATGATACTGGAACGAAATTTAGAATTTGCTATTCGTACAACCCGCTTCATTGATTTAAAATTAGAAACCGCCGTAGATATTGTTGTAAACCAGGCCAAGAACTTATCAATTTATGGTATGAATAAGACCAGCCTTGAGTTGGCCATAAACACGATTGTCAGTGACTTTGCTCTTTTTGATAATTTGTCTGTTCTCGACATATCGGGCAACCTGATTGCCTCGACCTCTTTCGATGAAAAAGTGCCATTTAAGTTTAGCAAAAATGGTGAGACATCCCCGGTCCTTGCAACTATTCTAAAAGGCAAAACTTTCCGCACAGATGTTTATGTCTCTGAAGAGCGTTTGCCGTTGCTTGATATTGGGGAGCCGATTGAGCTTCACGGTGAAGTCTTCGCGATTCTTTACGCCGTTGTTGATTTAAAAGCAATGTGGGATATTGTAGATGAAAACATCGTGGGGGAGAGCGGAGAAGCTTTTATTTTCAACACAAACGGCGTTTATATTGCCCACTCCGATCGCATCAATGTTTATCAAAAAAATAAATTTAATAATGAGGAAGTAATTCAAAAGGTTAGCGAGAAAGAAAGCGGCAGCATGATATACAAAACCAGCCAAAACATTGAGATGGTGGCTGGATACGCACCCATCGGCGATTATGGATGGGGAGCGATGATTCAACAGCCGACTTCTGAGGCTTTTGCGCCGGCAAACAGAATGCGTGTTCGAGTTTTTCAGTTTATGGTGCTTAGTGTCATTCTTGCTTCTTTGTTAGCTTTTTTCTATACCCGATGGATCGTGGCGCCGGTTAAAGATCTGGTTTCCGGGATGGAGCAATTCTCGAAAGGCGCGTTGGACTACCGGATTCAGAATGTCGGCAAAGATGAAATCGGCGCTCTCGCCGAAAATTTCAATGAGATGGCAGTCCGTTTAACGGAGTATCAAAACACTTTGAAAAGAACGGAAAGATTGGAGACCCTCGGGAAATTAGCCTCGGTCCTTTCTCATGAAATCAGAAACCCGCTCAACTCAATGGTAATCAATATGCAAATTCTAAAGCGGGAACTTGCTAAAGAGATTGTCAATAAAGAAAGGGTCGAAAAATTCTACGGAATCTTAGCGTCCGAAATTAAACGGGTGGATCAACTGGTTCAGGATTTCCTCTTGATAGCCCGGCCGCCGAAATTAGAACTGGAAAAGGTGGCTATCAATGAAATAATTGACGAAGTGTCGATGATGCAGGTGGCGGACTCTTTGCAAAAAGGGGTGCGAATTGAACGGGAATATGAAAAAACACCGATTCATGCCAATGTCGACGCTGCCAAGATTAGACAGGTAATTGTAAATCTGGTCCTGAATGCAATTCAGGCAATGCCGGGTGGAGGTAGGTTGAAAATTGCCATAAAAGAAGCGGACAAGGAAGCAAAGTACCAAAACAAACTGCCCGAGAAGTCATTGCTTATTTCTTTCAGTGATACGGGTCACGGAATTAAACCGGAAGACTTAAATAAAATTTTTGATTTCTACTATTCAACCAAAAGAGATGGCTCGGGACTGGGGTTGGCTGTGGTGCAGCAAATTATTGAAGAGCACAATGGCATAATAAGCGTCGAAAGCGAAGTCGGTAAAGGAGCAACTTTTAATATTTATTTACCCCAGAATTAATGTATCTTGTTTGTCAAACTTAATATTCTTAATTTAGTCACAGCTGATGACTGAATTTTATTGCCGGAGGAGTCTAAGAAATGGGAAAAAACAGTTTTACTCTTTGCCTGATATTTCTTTCTTGGGTTGGAATTTCCGCCGCTCAAGATGAAAATGAAGGAAGATTTCTAAAGAATACCCGGCAGTTGATTTATGAGGGCAAACGTTCCGGAGAAGGCTATTTTTCTGCCGATGGAGATGTTTTAATTTTTCAAAGCGAACGTGAACCGGAGAATCCTTTCTTCCAAATTTATTTTCTTGATTTAGAAACGGGCGACAGCCACCGCATTTCCCCCGGCACTGGCAAGACCACATGCGCTTTTCTCCGTCCGGGAACAAATGAGGTTCTTTTTGCCTCCACGCACTTAGACCCCAATGCTGAGTCCAAGCAAAATGAAGAAATTGAATTGCGGACTTCCGGCAAAAGCCGCCGCTATTCCTGGGACTACGACGATCAGATGGATATTTTCTCTGCTCAGCGGGATGGCAGCGGAATCAAGCAGTTAACAAAAGCAAAGGGGTATGATGCTGAAGGTTCTTATTCTCCCGACGGCAGCAAAATTGTGTTTTGTTCACTGCGTTATATTTATAATTCATCAAACCTGTCCCCCGAGGATCTGAAGCGGTTAAAAATGGATCCCGCTTTCTACGGTGAGATTTACATTATGAATAGCGATGGTTCAGACCAGACCCGGCTCACCCATTCACCTGGCTACGACGGCGGTCCTTTTTTTTCTCCAGACGGTAAAAGAATCGTCTGGCGACGTTTTGAAGAAAATGGTGCGATCGCGGATGTTTACACCATGCTTTCGAATGGCTCAGATGTCCGCAAAATTACCCAGTTCAACGCCATGTCCTGGGCGCCCTACTTTCATCCTTCTGGCAAGTATCTAATCTTCGCCTCCAATAAATTAGGATTCTCCAACTTTGAACTTTACATGGTGGACGCTTTGGGTGAGTACGAGCCGGTTCGAGTCACCTCAACTGAAGGTTTCGACGGTTTGCCGGTGTTTTCGCCGGACGGTGATCAACTCTGCTGGACTTCAAATCGAACCAGTAAAAAGCAGTCCCAGTTATTTCTTGCAGACTGGAACCACAAAGCTGCTTTGACAGCAATTTTTTCCGCACCGAAGAGAAATATGACATCCGCGATAGTCAGCAATAAAAACAACCTGGTGTCTAAAAATGTCAGTCTGACAAATGGTAAGCATGATAAAAGTGGCCTATCTGCAAAAATCTCGGGCGATGATATCAGAGCACAGGTATCGTTTTTGGCTTCGGATAAACTCGAAGGCCGGATGAGTGGTACCAGGGGAACGAAAATGGCCGCCGATTACATCAGCTCCCGTTTTAACGAAATTGGCTTAAAACCACTTGGTGATGAGGACTCGTTTTTTCAGGAATTCCATTTCACCTCGGGTATGAAAATCATTCCCCGAAAAAATCACCTTGAAATTGTCCAGGGCGGGAATAAGGCGCTTAAGTTTGAAGTCGAAAAAGATTTTCGGCCGCTCGCTTTTTCGGCTGATGGCGAAGTCGAAGGGGAAGTTGTATTTGCCGGCTACGGTTTATCCGTCCCCGGTAAATTAGGGGAAGGGTACGACTCTTACTCCGATTTGGACGTCAAGGATAAGATTGTGCTGGTTTTGCGCTACGTTCCGGAAGAGGTTAGTGTGGAGCGCCGCCAGACTCTGAATCGCTACGCAGGATTGCGCTACAAAGCTTTGGTTGCTCGCGAAAATGGCGCCAGGGCGCTTTTGGTGGTAATCGGCCCGAATTCACCTCGAAGTGGAGAGCTGGTACCCATGAAATTCGATAGGGTCGCAGCAAACTCCGGCATTGTAACTGCTTCAATTTCCGGTAAGGCGGCTGAAGTGCTTTTCAGTTATGCAGAAAAAGATTTGAAAACTGTACAATCGGATTTGGATCAAGAAAATCCGCATGCGCTCGGCGGTTTTCTTCTCCCGAAAATAAATGTTAGACTTTCAACTGGGGTCGAGCGGGTCAAAAAGCCGGATCGGAATGTCATCGGAGTGCTCCCGGCAACCGCGCAAGGAGGACCAGCGGAGTGGGTTATCATCGGCGCGCACTACGACCACATTGGTTTTGGTGAAATTGGCTCACTTGCCCGCAAAGGAGAAGAAGGACAAATTCACAATGGCGCTGATGATAATGCGTCCGGTACTTCAACCGTTCTGGAGTTAGCTGCTTCCCTGGCTGAAATACAAAAACAAAAACCCAACGATTTTAAAAGAGATATTGTTTTTGCTCTTTGGTCCGGCGAAGAGTTGGGTCTCATTGGGTCGTCCTATTTTACTGACAATCCCTTGTTTGAATTGAAAAAAACAGTTGCTTATCTAAATTTTGACATGGTGGGGAGGCTTCGGGAAAACAAATTACTTCTTCAAGGTATAGGCTCTTCTACATCTTGGACAAAATTAATCGAAAAAAGAAATGTGGCAGCGGGATTCAATTTGAATCTTCAGGATGATCCCTATCTACCGACCGATGCGACTTCTTTTTATATGAAAGAGGTGCCCATCCTTGCGTTTTTTACCGGCAGTCACGATAACTATAATCGTCCCACGGACGACACTGAAACTCTAAATTATGAAGGCATGGAAAGAATTACCAAGTTTGCCCAAAACATCATTCTGGATTTGGTCAAGTCTTCTGACCGTCCGGATTATGTCAAAGTTGAGCGCACAAAAAGCGGAGGTGGAGACCGGGAAACTCTCAGGGCTTATCTTGGCACCATTCCCGACTATGTCGCGGAAGGCACCGGCGGTGTAAAACTGTCGGGCGTTCGAGCCGGCGGCCCGGCAGATAAAGCCGGTTTGAAAGGCGGTGATGTCATCATCGAGTTTGCCGGTCAAAATATCACGAATATTTATGATTACACCTATGCCCTTGACGCGGTTAAAATCGGAGTGGCGGTTAAAGTTGTGATTGTCCGCGATGACGAGGAGGTGACTTTGACGATTATTCCGGAAGCAAGGGAATAGTCTATTGAACACACAACTTGGTTATTTGAAGGAGGAGCGATGTCAGGTCAAGGTTCTGGCGGCAATGTTTTAGCGGCCTTAGCGAGTTTCTTTATTCCAGGATTGGGTCAGCTTTTGCAGGGTCGCATCTTCATGGCAATTGTGCATTTTGTGTTCGCCGGGTTTTTGTGGATTTTCCTGCTTGGCTGGATCGTTCACCTATGGTCCATTCTTGATGCAGCCAAGTTTAATCCGAAAAAAACGTAGAGGTTAAAGGCGGCTGAAAAGGGTAATTCAGTATTTATTTTGGGTTTACCTTTTTTATTTGAGTTCTAGCGCGGGGGAAAAGCAGGTAAAGGGACAAAAGCGCTCGCAGAGTCGCAAAGTAGTTTAGGGATAAAATTATCATTTGGGTCCACAGAAAGTCATTATCGATGTTAGAATTGTTTTTTTTGGAAATATGACATTCTTTTGCGGTATGAGTTGATCAATAAACGTGGGTGGGTATGTAATTTAAGTCTTTGTCTGATTAATTCTCCAGAATTGCCTTTAACTTCTCTACCAATATCCGTGGTTTATAGGGTTTCTGAATAAAGCCTGCCAACCCTTTTCCCGCAAATTTGTCAATCACATTTCTGTGATTATAACCGCTTGATAAAATTACCCGCACTTTCGGATCTGTCCGCCGCATTTCTCCGAGAGTTTCCTCACCGCTCATTTTCGGCATGTTCATATCGAGCAGCACACCATCAATTTTCCCGGCATTTTTTCGAAATAAATTTACACCCTCTTGACCGTCTTTTGCAGTTAGCACTTTAAAACCAAATTTCTCCAGAGTTCTTTTTGCAACGCGAAGGGCAATTTCTTCATCGTCAATAATCAGAACATATTTATTTTTTTGTAAATCAGCGGACTCGCGGAGAATTTGTTTTTCACTTTTGTCTGAAGTGTTCATAATCCCTCGAAAAGTAGCATTGATTTTAATTTATATCTGAAGCCGTAGTAAGAAAGTAGGGAACAGAAAAATTAAGAGTATTGCGGGCAGAATACGGTACGACTATAAATAAGAATTTCTGCACTCAGGATCAAGTATATTATGTTTTTTTAATAAATGTAAAAAGTTATCCTTTTGGGGGCTCACTTAATAATTAACAACTTGTATTTTGGGGAAAGAAACTAGCCTGTGCCGGGCCCATAGATGCCGCTTGACTCAGAGTTTGTCGACGCTTGCGGTTTATGAATTGTCCGAGTTAATTTAAAACTTCAACTAATTTTTCAATCACAAAATCGAGATCTTCGTAAGTGATTGTCAAAGGCGGCAATACTCTAATTACATTTGCACCAGCTGGAAAAACCAGCACACCCTTTTCAAGGAGCATTGAGATTAAGGGGGCGGCAGGTCCTTTGAGTTCAATGCCAATCATCAAACCAAGGCCTCTAATCTCTTGAATTTTTCTTAGCGGATTCTTTTTGAGTTTTTCAGTAAAATACTCACCTTTTTCTTGCGCTTGTTCAGCAAGTTTATTCTCAATCATAAAATCGATTGCTGCATTTGCCGCAGCACAGCATAAAGGGTTGCCGCCAAAAGTAGTACCATGTTTTCCGGCGGGTACGTCGATTTTATTGGAGCAAACCACCGCGCCCATCGGAAGGCCACCGGCAATTGCTTTGGCTACACAAAGAATATCCGGCTCTAAATCGAAATGATAACATGCGAACATTTTACCAGTACGGCAAAAGCCGCTTTGAATTTCATCGATAATGAGGATAACTCCCTTTTCGTCGCACAATTGTCTGACTTTTTGAAAATAATCAGCGTTTCCAATATTGATACCTCCCTCGCCTTGAATAACCTCCAAAATGATTCCGGCCGTGTTTTGATTTACAAGCTCTTTCAAACTGTCAAAATCGTTGAAGGGTACGAAACCAAACCCGGGCAGCAATGGCTCAAAACCTTTTTTATATTCAGGCTTAAAAGTAGCGCTCAACGAACCGGTTGTTCGTCCATGAAAAGCTTTTTCGGCGCAAACAAACTCAGTTTTCTGAGTCGTGACTTTTGCAAACTTGATTGCACCCTCAATACTTTCGGTTCCTGAGCTGCAAAGGAAAGTCTTGTTCAGGTTAGCGGGGGTAATTTGGATGAGTTTTTCAAGAAGCAGAGCCCGCTGATCATTATAAAACATATTTGAGCATGTGATGAGCCGTGCTGCTTGTTCGGAGACTGCTTGAGCAATTTTTTCATTTGCATGACCAAGGTTAGCGACGCCATTCCCGGAAACGCAGTCGATGTATTCATTCCCATCCTTATCCCAGATCCTGGCATTTCTGCCTTTAACTAAAACAAGCTCTTTTTTTGCGTAGACCCCGAGAGCGTAGGTTTCTTCTAATTCTAAGTAATTTATCGTCATGGTGTTGCTTTAGCGGTTGTCAGCCTGGATTGTCTAAAATAGTCAACGCACCGCTTTTTCTCAAGATAAAAATTTTGATACCCTGTTTTTTTTGTCACGGATAAGAGATTGCGGTTCAAAGAATGACGAACATGAAGAAAGCCATCCCTCTATGGATTGAGGAATTCAATTTTTATCTTAGCGGAGTGCGGTATTGGGTAGTTACAGCTAAAAAAAACCGCTGCCTGAACCTTTTCTTAAGTACGCACAGCGGCGATCGGATTTGGAGGATCCTATGGGGAAGAGTTTAGTTGCCTAAATAAACTAACCTGAAACCCAAAATTTTTACACTTTCAGGCCCTGTAATGGGTCCATTTAGAAGTTGCGGATAATAGTTAGATATTTTCGCATAGTGTAAAATATCAATAGCGTGAGTTCCACGAGACAAGTCAAAAACACCACTTTCACGAGAAGCTGCGTGAGGTGTGCCCGGATCATCCGGAACGACTTTGTAAATACCACTGTTACTGTTTTCGGGTAAGAAGAGATTGTCAGAGTGATCCCGAACCTGCAGATAAAAACTTTCGTTGAGCTGTGAGTCGCCGCTGTTGTACCAAACTTCTGTAACAATTTGATATTTACCGGAAGCTTCTATTTCAAAGATCCCGGAGTCCCTTTTAACCATCCCGGCTTCGCCTTTGTCAGCCCGCACACCTATTTCCGCTGAAATAATAATGTCATCAACCCAGGTCACCTGTGGCTCAACAACCTCAATTGTGTCGGTAGAGGAAACATATCCTGACTGATTGTAGGCCGTGGCGGTAACAATCCTCAAACCGGGAGTTGAAAAGGTGATTTCTTTACTTCCTTGTGAATCCGGATTATCAATATAATCAACCACCAGGTAGTCGGCGTTTTGTGAAAACCAGGTTATCTTTGCTGAGGCATTTACTGTGACCAGACTTGTCGTAGAAAGCATAATAACCGGTAGAATAGGAGCTGCAGCTTCTTTAACGAGGATGGAGTCTTGTTTAATAGTCAGAAGATTATCTTGACTGTAAGCTGTGGCTGTGAATACCTTATTCCCAGGATTTGAAAAAAGAACTTCTTCAGAACCAACCGGGCCGCGCGTACCGACTCCCTGATCAATGATCACCTGAAACCCGTTTGAGTGCCACTCAATAAGCACAGCTTTTCCGTACTCCACTGTATCAGAAACCACTGAGAAGCTGAGACTCGGAGCATCTGCAGGTGGAGATGATAATTCAATTTGAACCACTGTCTCCTTGCCTGAAAGCACTTCAACAAGTGTACTGAACGGCTGTTTCCCTTCTTTTTCTCCGAAAACCAAATAGTGTCCCGGTACTAATTTGTATGATGAAAACCGGTTAGTAGTCTCTGCAATCAAGATTCCATGTATATCTTTAACTGTGATCACCGCTGAATCCTCATTCACAATGATGACCAATTCACCTTCTTGCTCATTCGAGATTGGCATCTGAGCTTTACTACATGCAAATGCCATTAAAGCCAACAAGAAGCATATATTTATTCCTACTCGTCCTGTTTGCGCTAGTTTTTGAGGGAAGTTCATCATGTTCTGACTCGCCACATCCGTTTATTTTTATTTACTTAATATGTTCTTGATATTTAACCCTACTCCCAAAGTAACACCGAACCGCCATTTTGACTCATAATCCAAAGAGCTAAGGTTGGCAAATGTAAGAGCAGGGTTTAATTCAATAATTCCTTTGTTTATTACAACTCCGGCTGAAATACCGGTGGTTTTGAATAACCAGTCGTCAGTTGTCGTGAAAAACTCCCAGCCGCGGTATACCCCCAGGGTAAATCCGAAATTGTCTGATTTGAGGTATCTTGCCCCGAAGTAAATGAATGACTCAGACTTATTTCCTTGGCGTGTTGATGCGTGCCAGGGAGTTACACCTCCCCGAATATGAAATGAGGCATTGCGTATTGTGATACTTGAGGCCAGATAAGGAGATAAAATTCCGCCGTTGGAACCTGTCTGCCAAGTCCATAAACCGGCCTGCAGGTTTACGTTTAAATTAGATTCGGATGTGGTATGTCCATTTTTGCCATTGGTTCCGGCTTCATGGGCCAGGTCTTTTAGATCCGATTTCACTTCAGAAATTTCATGTCTCAAATGTTCGTTTTCTTTTTCAAGTTGGTTTAATTTTGTAATATAGTTTTCATTTTTGGTCCAAATAACTTTTACTCCCGCGATACTTTCATGAGTGATTCCAACGTTTCCTCTGCCATAGCGTGCTCTTAACGCCCGGGCCCGGCTAAGGCTTTTTGCATCATTCCAGGCCTCAGAAATATCCTTGTGAACATATTCACCCTTCATTTTCCATGATTTGTTATCTGCCGCGCCCAAAAATGTTACCTCAATTTTTAGGTCTTGCATGAGTTCATCCAGCATGGCTAGAGCAGCTTTGTCTACTTGAGGACCATTGAGATCCGAACTGCCCGGGCTGAACGCTTTAATCCAGAACACGCGCGGTGTTTGTGCAGATATTGTACTGAATAGTACAAAAACCAAAGTTGAGATTAAAATATGTGTGAGCTTTTTCATACTATCACCTTCCTTTTCACTATTGTTTCATCCATGATTGTACATGTCTCTCGAATGGGATTCCATGCAACAAGTATGCCAAGAAACTGAAAAACAATCTAAAATGTTATTTTAAATAGACTTACGATGTTACAAAATAGTAAGTAAGCGTTCCTTGTGTCCGAAAGTGTCTCACGGATAGTGTCCCGTTTGTGAGACACTTTGGCGATGTTATTTTATAACAAAAACAATTCTTGTAAGCTTACTTTACAAACGATTCACTCAAAATGTTATCATTGTTTAAGGAATTTGTGTTTTTAAGTATAAGTTTTTCCATAATAAAAGAGTTTTAAATTAAAATATATAAGATTCTGTTTAAGCGTCGCATGTTTATGTATCGATTGACTCCTAATTACAGATATATTCACTTTTTATCATTAAGATTTGTTAATAATACTGGCATTTTTAGGAAATATTCTTAAATTAATCTCGCCAAAGTTATTCCTCTGTAAAAAGTATTCAATTTCAAAAATCCAAAAGGAAATTCAACCTATGACAACGCTGCTCATCGCCGATGACGAACAAGCTTTTTTAGACTTTATGGTACGCCTTCTTCAGAGAGATCATGAGCTTCTGATTGCACGAAATTGGAATGAAGTTTTGGAAAAATTTGAGACGAATATATGGCGGTTAAATGCGACGATCCTCGATGTCAATATGCCCGGTCTGAGCGTCGATCCGTTTACGATGGTAGACAAGCTATTAAAGTCGAATCCAAGCGTGCCTATGATTATCATTTCGGGACAAGACATCGTGCTTAAGCACGATTTTCTCAAAATGGGCGTGTTTCAATATCACGGCAAGCCGCTTGACATGGTGGACCTGAAACTTACTATCAATGGTGCCCTTGGATATAACCGGACTTTACGAAAACTTGAAAATTATCAAAAAAGCGATCGTGATCAAGTTAAGTTTTACCAGAGGCTGTTGAATATTGAGCTGGGTGAGATTCGCGAGCGTATTTCGGCACAGGATACCGATAAAATCCCGACACCCATATTAATCCGTGGTGAAGAAGGCACGAGACCTTACATGCTTGCAAAGCTTATTAACCAGGAAATCGACGGCAAACTTTTTTTTGAAAAGGTTTGCAATGACTCTTTAAAGAATATCATTCCATACAATTTGCAAAATGGTGACACCTTGTATCTGGAAGGAATTGAACGTCTTGGCAAAGATGAACAAGCCTTTTTGCTCAAAACTCTGGAAGATACGGAGGAACAAGGAGAGCTCAGCGGTCGCCAGCTCCCCCGTTTTCGGCTTATTGCATCGATTTCAAATCAGGCAGGGAATGAAAATGGTAGCCATCCTGAATTTGCAAAACTGCTTGGACACCTGGAAAAGGTAGAATTCCGTATTGAACCTCTAAGACTGCGCAAACATGAACTTCGAGAAATTATCGATTTAGTTTTCGAAAAAAAGAAAAAAGAAATTTTTGCAAGACCCGAAGCAATTGCAGAAGAACTTTATGAGCAATTACTTGAATACAATTGGCCTTTAAATTATGACGAACTAAATATTATTATTGAGTCTCTGTTGTTGACCTGTCCCGATGCTTTAATTCGGCAGAAGCATTTGCACCAATTGGACTTTTCAGATATTGCTAATTCTAAATATCCGACCCTGGATGACATGGTGGATGAGCACATTAAGAAAGCCTTAAGGCTAACTATGGGCAATAAGTCGAAAGCTGCAAGAATGCTTGGTATTACTCCGAAGACGCTTTATGCGAGAATCAGGCAGTAAATTAAAGGTGTTTCATTTTTCAAAACCTCACCTGCTACTTTTAATTTCAAATTTAGTTCTTGATTTTCTACCCAGAAACGGGTAATTTTAATTCATGCCGACCCAGGATCCCAAAGAGAGTAAGCCCATTCGTGTGGATAAATGGCTTAAGGTCAGCAGGCTTTTTAAAACCCGTGCTTTGGCGACGCGCGCTTGCGATGATGGAAAAGTTAAAGTCAATGATCAGAAATCTAAACCTGCTCGAATGATTAAGGTTGGCGATAAAATTACCATCAAACGAAAAAGTAAATACCGCGCACTTGATGTACTGGAAATCGTGCACAAAAGCATTTCCAACAAAGATGCAAAGCTGCTGTATCATGAAAACATTCCCGAAATTTCCGAAAAATCCAAGGAGCTGTACGAATTGCTTCAGGATTGGGATAAAGAAGGCAAACGAAAATACAAAGGCAGGCCCACAAAAAAGGAAAGAAGGAATATTGAAAAGCTGAGAGGATACTGATCGAGCTTTTGCTGGCTATAAACCTGATTTTATTTGTTCACATATAAAATCCCCGCTTTCCGTGGTTCCTAAATTTCCTGCCAAATCTTTTGTGACGTTTCTGGAGTGAATCGCTTCTTCCACAGCTTTTTCCACCACACTGTTTTGTTCAGAATATCCTAAATAATCCAGCATCAGCCCAAGTGTCAGAATCGCTGCTAATGGGTTGGCGACATTTTTGCCGGCGTACTTTGGCGCGGAGCCATGAACAGGTTCAAACATTGAGGTCCCGTCAGGATTGATATTTCCGGACGCGGCCAGACCAAGTCCGCCTTGCAGTTGTGCGCCTATATCCGTGACAATATCGCCGAACATGTTGCAGGTCACGATAACCTCGAACTGTTCAGGCCGTTTAATCATTTGCATGGTCAAAGCATCTACGTAAAAATGTTCTTTCTCGATATCTGGATATTCTTCTCCGACTTCTTCAAATGTGCGCTGCCAAAGGTCATGCCCAAAACGAAGGACATTACTCTTATCCGACATAGTCACTTTTGGTCGCCCTTTTTGCTTGGCGAATTCAAAGGCGTAACGAATGATGCGTTCCACACCCTTTCGGGTGTTGACATCTTCCTGGATGGCGATTTCATCCGGGGTGCCTTTTTTGAAAAGGCCGCCCATGCCGACATATAGTCCCTCCGTGTTTTCCCGGAAAACCACGAAATCGATGTCTTCTTCGGTTTTATCTTTCAGGGGACAGAGTCTGCTGTCGGTGAGTTTAACCGGGCGGTAATTTACAAACAGGTCGAGTTTGAAACGCAGGCCAAGAAGAATATCGCGTGCGTGCGCCATGTCCGGTACCCGGGGGTCGCCCAACGCCCCGATAAACACAGCATCGTAATTGTTGCGAAAATCCTCGACCTGGTCTTCGGGCATGGTAGTGCCGTCTTTTAAGTATCGGTCCGCGCCGTAATCAAAGTGCTTCACATCGAGTGGCAAATTGTATATATTCCGAATAACTTCCAGCACTTTCATCGCTTCATGTGTCACATCGATGCCGATGCCGTCTCCTGGGATAACCGCAATTTTTTTAATTTCTGACATAGAAATCCTCAATAAGTTTCTGTGTTTTTAAAATCACAATTTAATAAAAATCAGAATCAAAAGCAAGATTTTCACAAATTGTTCCTTTTTCTGCTTCTTGCTATTTCGACAGATAGCCCCTGAAATTAGCGTTGTTTTATTGAACGGAATTCTGTATCTTGCGTTTCTTTAAAATGAGCTTAAAAGACATAAAAACCATCTTTTTTGATTTGGACAATACCTTGTTCGATCACATGCGTGCCGAACAAACAACTTTGAAATTGTTACTTGATTCAAGGCCCGAGCTTTTTGCAAAAGTGAACCGGGCCGATTTTCTTCAAACGTACGATAAAAATAACACGATGCTCTGGAGGCGGATGGCGAAGGGCGAGGTTTCTCCGGCGGAACTTAGGGTCCTGCGTTTCAAAATGACTTTCGAAGCATTGAACCTGACCCCGGTTGATTATGCTATCTTTTCCGCGAAGTATTTAGAGATTTATTTAGAGCAAACTTTTATTGTCGCCAATGCTGTTGAAATGCTCGATTATTTAAAGCCGAAATACTCTCTTGGTATTCTCTCCAATGGATTTCCTAATGTCCAGGAAAGTAAACTGTCAAGGCTCAACATGCAGTCATATTTTGCCTATAAAATCTATTCTGAAGATGTGGGTGTGGCAAAGCCTTATCCTGGAATATTTAGTGAAGCCGCGAATAAATCAGGGAGTAAACCTTTTGAAACTATTTATATTGGGGACTCCTACGAAAATGACATAGTTGGAGCAAAAAACTTTGGCTGGCAGGCGATTTTTTTTAATCCGAAGAGGACCTCGGGAAATAATAGCCTGGCGGATTTTGAGATTTCCGATCTCATAGAACTTAATAGTCTATTTTAAAATCAGAATGATTTATAAGGTGGAATAGCAGCCTGAACCAGGTGTAGTAATTCCAGACCTTTCTTGAAATTTATTCTAAAACCACTCTCAAGGATGTCCCATGAAAAAAACCATGCTAATAGTTTTTTTAATCCTAGCCTCCCATGTCTTCGCACAAACCGGTCGAAATACAACTTTAATCGGAAATCTCAATTACGGCAGCGGTAGCTTTACAAATGATGTTTGGGGGTATACTGATCCTTCCGGAAATGATTATGCCCTTGTTGGCAGAAGAACCGGCGTTTCGATTGTAAGAGTAGAATCAACGGGCTTAACCGAAGTTGATTTTGTACCAGGAATATCCTCGATTTGGCGGGATATAAAAACCCATGATCATTATGCTTATGTTACAAATGAAAGTGGTAACGGTCTTGATATTATAGATCTATCCGCACTACCTAATTCTGTGGGATTTGTTGGGGCAGATACAACTGTTTTCAAAAGAGCCCATAACCTCTATATCGCGGATGGGTATGCTTATATCTCCGGTTCAAACGCCGCAGGCGGCGCCGATATTTTAGACCTCGTAAATCCCGAGGCGCCGGTCAAAGTGGGTGAGTGGACCGGACATTCCTTCCACGATATCTATGTCAGAAATGACACTTTATATGGAAGTGCCGGAAGTAATCCGGTATTGGTACTTCTTGATGTCAGTGACAAGACGCAACCTGCTCTAATCGTTGAAATCTCTTTTCCCAGTGGGGGATATGTTCACAATGCCTGGACAACTGAAGACGGCAAATATGTCATGACCACTGAAGAAACACAACGGAAGACAGTCAAGATGTGGGATATTCAGGATCCTTTAAATGCTAAAATTGTGGGAGAATATCTCGCCTTTCCAAGTCAACTGGCCCATAACACACATATAAAGGGAGATTACGCTTATATCTCTCACTACGCGGATGGGGTGCGAATCGTGGATATTGCCGACCCAACACATTTAGTGGAAGTCGGTTATTACGATACTTTTCCTGATGATACCGGCGGTCTTTATGAGGGCAACTGGGGCGCTTTTCCGTTTACTTCATCGGGTTATATTTACGTCACTGACGAGGATTTTGGTCTTTTTGTGGTTTCTTTTAATGGCCGGAGAGCAGGTCGTCTGAGCGGCAAGGTTCTGGATGCACAAAGCGGCCTGGCTGTTTCTAATGTTACTATTGAAGTCACAGCACCCGAACAAAGTACCACTTCCGATGCGGAGGGTCATTACAAATTAGGATTTTCTGATCCGGGATTATTTACAATTTTGGCTTATAGGTCTTCTTATGATACGACCCGGTTTACATTTAATGCCGGGGAGGGAGAGTCAAAAACCTTCGATATAATGATGAGTTCTGTAACGAGTATTGATCAGGAGAAATCAGTTATCCCAACCGCATATTCAATTGAACAGAATTACCCGAATCCGTTTAACCCCAGTACAACAATCCGTTACTCACTCCCTGAAAAAACGCATGTACGGTTGAAAATTTTTGACACGCTTGGTGGTGAGGTTCGTGTTCTT
>SMXC01000185.1 GCA_004356825.1 Caldithrix sp. | reverse complement strand
ATCCGAGGATGAAGAGAGTGACACCGAAACGAATAATGCTCTAACACTAATTGGCCAGGCCTATAATTACCCGAACCCATTTAAAGTCCCTATTGAAGAAACTGTCATTCGATTTGAGCTCCAAAATTCTGCCGAAGTGACTATCGAAATCATGGATTCCAATGCAGACTTTGTTACCAGGCTTATTGATAACGAATTTAGACCTGCCGGTGAACATACCGGCGATACCTGGGATGGCAGAAATTCTAATGGGAGACTGGTGGCCAATGGGGTTTATTTTTGTAATATCCGCACAAATCGGCAACAAAAAATTATCAAAATAGCAGTAACGCGATAAATAGTACAACAGAAGGAACGATATCATGCATCAAAGGACAAAACCAATCAGAGTGGGTTTCGCAACTTTACTTCTAATCGGAACTTTTTTTAACAATTCATTCTCCCAGGTCACTCTCGACAAGGCCCTGGTTCAACAGGCTACCGGAGCCGCTGGTGTCTTTTTAAGGATGGGGGTCGGCGCGCGTGCGCTGGGCATGGGCGGGGCATTTTCAGGGATTGCTAATGACCCTTCAGCGGCATATTGGAACCCCTCCGGGTTGGCCCAAATTCATAATTTCCAGTTTGAATTCATGAATGTCAACCTGCCGTTTGAACGGACATTCAATTATTTCAGCGCGGCTTTGCCATTAAAAAGATTTATGACTTTTGCCGTCAGTTGGGTCGGCTTTAGAGTCGAGAATTTGGAAGCAAGAACCTCTAACAGCACGGAACCGGACTTTCTTTTTAATAACACGCAGAACGCCTTTTTCTTTTCAATTGGAACGTCGGTGACTCATAATTTTTCAATTGGTGGCAGCGCTAAATTTATTAGAAACGAGCTCGGAAGTCTTACAGCTAACGGTCTCGGATTTGACGGTTCAATTCTGTTTCAGCCGACCGACAGACTTTCCCTGGGACTTTTACTACAGGATATTGGCACAGATTACCGTTGGGAAGGCGGCCTCACTGAAGGCATTCCCATGACCCTAAGATTTGGCACAGCCTGGAAAATATTTGACGGTGTTATTTTAGCTGCGGACATCAGCAAAACCACCGACGAATCTCCGCAGTATCATATAGGCGCCGAAATTCGGCCGGTGAATTCCCTGCCACTCAGGATGGGTTGGAATGATGGACAGATAACCGGCGGAGCAGGAATTGTAGTACCCGTTTCCCGTCACCTTATGGAGCTAAATTACGGGTACACAAACGACAGAATATTCAATGATGTAATACACCGGGTTTCTCTGGTCTTTTCGCTCGGGGAAAAGTCCAACATGAGATACGGCAGGCCGAACCGTTCGAAAACAAAGTCAAGAGCGAAGCGACCCAGCGTTTCCGATTTGGTCAGGACTACAGGCAAGAAAATTATTATAACGGCTAAAGTGTTAAATGTGCGTACCGGTCCTGGAACAAAATATCGAAAAATGGCCCAGATTAAATACGGGCAAAAATTTCAGGGTTTTGAAAGAAGAGGAAACTGGAGGAAAATAAAATTAGGCAATGGTCAGATGGGATGGGTGCACGTCAAATATATTCGAGAGGTTAAAAAATAGAATCTATATTTGTAGGGAACGGGCGTGCCGTTCCCTACAAGAGCTTTGTGATTAAATCCGGACGGTCTGTTAAAACAATCTCAACTGCCTTCGTTTCACATTGGCGAAACTCCTTTTCCGAATTAACTAAATATCCAACAAAAGTTTTTTTTCGCCTGGCAATTGAAGCAATTTGCCTACCTGAAAAAACCGGAAAATGGTTAAAATAAACAGGCAGCGCCAGAATGCTATTTTTTGGTTCAGACAAATGACCTAAACCAAAAATACTTAACCCTCCCCAAATGCCGGTTCGGGCAACCCGTGGAAAACTCGCCTGTTGAGGAAAAAAATTGCGCACGTGCTTGCCACCTTTCCCGCTCCAATTAAGAAACCAAAACCGATCATGAAATTTTATCTCAGACAAAAGCTCTTTTAATCTCACAAAAAGCAGCTGACCGGAAAACTTGCAATCAAAAATATAATCCTTTTGAGGATACTTCTGCAGCAGGGTCTTTAGAGAAATCAGTTTATCTTTGAACTGGCCATCAATGGAACCAATTTCAATTGCAGTAATTTCTTCTTCAGTTAATTCGCTAATTGTTTTATCTGCTTGTCCGAAACGCCCTAAATTGTCATCGTGAGAAAGAACGATCTCACCATCTTTCGATAATCTTAAGTCCGTTTCGAATCCAGTCGCGCCAGCATTATCAGCATTATCGAACGCCAGCATCGTATTTTCCGGCCAGATAAGTGAAGAGCCCCGGTGCGCAAAAATTTTCATCTCAAATAATTTCGGTATTTCGATGCTATTTTGAAGTAACTTTTCCGTTTGTCAATTCGATTCTTTCGTACTTGGTTTTGTACTTTTCATACAACTCTGTGTGACGGCTGCTAAGATCAATCTTTCGGCCTTGAATAAATTCCATCTCAACGTTGGTCATAATTTCCAAGGGGTCGCCGTTGGTCACAATCAGTGTTGCGTCTTTACCTATTTCAATGGAGCCAACTCGATCACCCACGCCAAGAATCTGAGCCGGGTAAAGCGTCACTGCTTTCAACGCTTCCTCTTTTGGTAGTCCATAAGCTGCGGCCATTGCAGCCTGATAAGGCAGATTCCGTTCGTGAGCCGCTTCAAAAGTTCTTCCGGAACCTGAGATACAAAAAGTCACTCCGGCTTCAAACAAGTTAAGCGGCGTTCTAAACGGCGTGTCGTAAGGTTCCCAACGGCGTGACGGTGTCGTTAAAGTTCCTTCATAAATAACCGGAATATTATTTTCTTTAAGCAAGCTCGTAACAAATCGAACGTCCTGACCGCTTAAGAGAATTATTTTGAGGTCTTCGTCAATTGCCCAATCCAGAGCCGCTTGAATTTGTTTGATTCCCCGTGCATGCAAAAGGATGGGCATTTCTTTCTTCAAAACCGGTATCATCGCATCCAACCGCAGGTCTGAACCGTGGTACGGCGTACCCTTTTGACCTTCTGCTTCTTTTGCCTTCATATAAGCCCGGGCTTGGGCAAACGTATCCCTGATTTTCGCCAGCCTTTCATCCCGTTCTTTTAATTGCTCCTTTTCACTCTTAATAACAAAACGGCCCTTGCGGATACCCATAAAAGGCCAGTCGATATAAAGCCCGACCGGTGCTTTGTAAGTCAAATCCTCCCAGGTCCACCCATCAAGTGTAATAAGCGCCGAGGTGCCGGCGATCAGTCCGCCACTTGGAATGGTATGCGCCATCGTGATTCCGTTTGCGCGGGCAACCGGCAGCAATTCACTGTCGGGATTTATGGAAACCTCGGCACGAATATTCGGTTTAACATCGCCAAGTTCGGCGAAATCCCGAGTCGCACGCACGGCGTTAATCTCTACCAGTCCCAGTCGTGTGTTTGCAGTAATAAGCCCCGGATAAACATGCTTACCTTTGGCGTTAATCCGTTCAGTGCCCTCCGGCAAATCTACCTGAGTTCCTAATCCCGTAATTTTACCGTCAATAAAAAGAACTGTGCCATTTTCAATGGTTGCGCCGCTGACCGTATGAATCTTGCAACCTACCAATGCAATGGGATGATCTTGCGGTTTACCCGGCACCTGATCTGAAGCGATGACAGTAAGTGCAAATAGAGAGAGGATAAAGGCGCTAATCAAGTAAAGGGTGCCTGATTTTAGATTTACTATTTGTCTCATTTTTAGTACTCCAATTTGATCAAAAATTTATTTGAAAATATTTTAATGCGTCGGTTTATCTTCTGATTTTTTTTTCTTCGACTTGCCTTTCTCATTGGCGGCTAACACTTTTTGAATAATCCGCGCCCGCTCATTAACGACGCGCTCACGCATTTTCATATCTTCTTCAAGGTCAAAATATTTCCGGCCTTCGATCCAGGTCTGCTCGCATATTGAATAAGTCGAAAGGGGACTACCGCTCCAGATGACGAAATCGGCGTCTTTGCCGACTTCCAGGGACCCGACGCGATGATCGATGCGCAGTTGTTTTGCCGGATTTAAAGTTACGAATTTTAAGGCTTCTTCTTCGGAGACGCCGCCGTACTTAACTGCCTTTGCTGCTTCGAGGTTCAGTCGCCGCGCCAATTCACCGCTGTCGGAATTAAACGAAACCACTACGCCGGCATTGTGCATCAAAGCGCCGTTGTATGGAATAGCATCGTAAACTTCAAATTTGTAAGCCCACCAGTCACTGAATGTAGACGCCCCGGCGCCGTGCTTCGCCAATACTTCAGCGACCTTGTACCCCTCGAGCACATGTTGAAACGTGCCAATCTTAAAGCCGAAATCTTCGGCAACCCGCACCAACATGAGAATTTCATCCTGGCGGTAGGAATGGCTGTGAACCAGGCGTTTGCCATGAATGATTTCCAGTAAAGTATCAAGCTCCAGGTCACGCCGAGGTGGAATGATGCCTTTCTTTTTCTTCAGTGCGCTGAATTTTAGCCATTTTCTTTCATAATCCAAAGCAGCCTCGAAGCGATCGCGGATAATCTGTTCGACTCCCATGCGCGTATCCGGATAACGTTTATTATTAGATGACCTTGAGCGTTTAACGTTTTCACCAAGCGCAAATTTAATTCCGGGAATCGCATCTTTGATTCTCAAGTCATCCGGCGAAGAACCCCAACGAAGTTTTATGACGGAATTTTTACCGCCAATGGGATTTGCGGAACCATGCAACTGATTCGCTGCGGTTAAACCGCCGGCCAACTCACGGTACAAAGCAATGTCATAACTATTAATAACATCGCCAACACTAACTTCAGCTGTGACTGCTTGTGAACCTTCGTTTATAGAACTCAACCCCGAGTGAGAGTGAGCATCGATAAGCCCGGGGGTCACATGTTTACCTTTGGCGTCAATTACCATGGCGCCGGCAGGTGCTTGCAGCCCCGTACCTACTTTTGAAATTTTACCGTTGGTCACCAGCATATCACCGTTTTCAATATTGCCTTGCGGACCACTGGTCCAGATAGTGGCCCCCTGAACCAAAATGGTTTTTGGTTGCTCCGGAGGCGCCAGTCGCCCGAATGCTCCCGGGGGAGAAACGGGTATAAACGAAGGTCGTTCTGATTTAGTTGACTCCTTTTTGGTCTTTTCAGATGTGGGTTCAAGTGGCTCTCTGGAGTCGGCCAGCCATGAAAATCTTCGACCATCCGGAAGTTTACCATGTCCGGAAAGCTTGCCTTTTCCAACAACGCCGGACATACGAATTACACCCTCAAACCCCAAATCCTTTCCAGGCAAGGTTAGGGTCAGACGCTTGAACGATGTCTTTGCCTTGGTCAATTTTATGCTGGTGCTATCTTGTGTTAGCGACCCAGTTAGTTTTTCCGGTTCGCCCTTCAGCTCGAGCTCCCGTTTTATAGGCTCACCGTCGGGTATGTTCATTGTAATTTGCCACTTTCCACGCGGATCAACTTCCGGTCTCTTTTCGATTTCGTGGCGATTCCCGTCGATCCAGACCTCCAGAATTTTGGTTTTCTCCTTAAAAAGATCGCCGTCCGTAACAACCAGATGAGCAAGCTTACCTACATCAACTGAACCGAGCATCGACTGCATGCCCAGCAATGCAGCGGGCGTCATGGTCAAGGCAGTCAAAGCGTCCGATTCAGAGAGGCCACTTTTTATAGCCGAACGGATTTTCTTGTAAAAATCCTCCTGTTTCTTTAGCTTCGCGGTCGTTAAAGCCACTCGAACATTTGCTTTCAAAAGCCTCGCAGGATTGCCGGGAGCCGCTTCCCAATGACTTAATTTCTGCAGACTAACATCCAGGGCATCCTCAGGCGACTCAACCTCAGGGGCCTCGGGAAAATTAACCGGCAAAATCACAGGCAATCCCGATGCCTTCACCAATTCAAGCTGACGATATTCATGTCCACTCCCTAAAATGATGGCCTTTAAGTTGAATTTTTTTACAATTTTGGCCGCCCGCAGAAAATTAAGATCATCTTCGATATTAATAAGAACCTGCTGTTTCCCCAGCACTACCTTTTCCAAGGCCGCAAGTGCTTCATTTGCTTCCGGGCGCTTCTGTCCATTTGGTTTTAGAGAATATGCCAGTTGGGCTTTTCGATACCAGTCTGCATCCAACAAAGTTTGTCGAATAAGGGCAATAACTCCCATTTGTGAATTAGGGTACCCGCCACCGAATCTGCGGCTCCCCGGCCGCTTGAACATGATATTTTGAGCGACGTCTCTCTTGAGCAACAGGTCGTTTACAGAGCCCTTATCGAGGCTCATTAAAACACTTGCTCCGCTAAAAACACCTTTATTAGGTGCAATCACTGCCGCCGTAAAACCTAAAGAGCGCAGCTTTTTTAAGTCATCCTCTTTGGGTTTGAATTTGGCGAGAATATCACCTTCGGGAGTGACATATTGATTCCAATGTTTAGCGCCGGTTTTAGTCTTTTGACTGCCACCCTCCGGACTTGTTTGGCTAGATTTCTTCTTCTCTTTTGTCAAGCCCAGATGAGAATAAGATTCGATGAGGCCAGGATAGATAGTCAACCCTTCGTAGTCCCAAACGCGGGCATCTGCGGGTGGCTGAACACCTGCCCCAACTGCCTCAATCGTTCCATCTCTCAAGACGACAGTGCCCTTTTCAATCACCCGGCCAGAGGCCTGTACAATTCTTGCATTCATAAGGGCGTGAACTTTTGGAGTATTCTCACGAATTCCTTCAATAGGTTTCGTTTGCGTCCTACTTTGCGTGAAAAATAATAATAAAAAAACTGCCCCTAATAAGGGCGTGCGTAAATAGCGACTCAACTGGGTAAAAGTTTGCATAAGTACCTCCTTCTAAAAAAACAGCGTATTGTCGAAAGTTTTAGATTAACTAAAGCTGGAAGTTTCTTTTTTGCAAGGAATTCCATGCATTTTTGGTGACCTCCCTTAAAATGATTTAGAAAAATGAAAAAATCTTGGGGTGATTGGTAAATATAAAAGACGTCACTTTAATTCGCAAGTTAATTTTTGAAATGACGCCTTCAAATAAAAATTAAAAGGCGATCATGCTTTTGCGAAAAATCTGGCATAATCGCCTCTGAGGAGGAAAGATCTAAAATTGAATCTCTATATTCTTAGACGGGTTGTTAACATAAATGGTCGCAATTTTTTTTTGGGAAAATTTAAAAAGGCGACCACCGTCGTCGGTAACCTGAAGAGTAAGAGGTGTGCATGGTGCCCATAAAGGGAGTTGGGTTCCTCGTTAGAGCATCGGCCAAAAAAGAAAAATAATGATAAACTCTTCTAAATTAACGAAGAAGAAGTCTTGAAGTGACGACGGAATTTCCATTTCGAGCGCCCCAATCCTATATATCCAATCATCCCGAAACGTAAATAACCTGACTTTGACAACGTGTGTACTGCGGGTCGGTTCTCAGGCAGAACGCACCCGACGTACTTCCGAAAACCAGCTTTACGGAAATATCTTAATGTATATTCTATGCCCGCAGGAAAGACGTTTTTACCCCTGAATCCAGGCAGGGTAAAAGTATCATAGGTGTAGATTTCATCAGCTGCAAGCCCAAGATCTAATGAGAGATAGTCAATTCGAGCGACTTGTCGGGCAGCCCAACACGCATAAACGATGCTGCCTTCATATCTGCCAACAAAGCACAAGTGTCCAGCAATAAAGCGGTTGTTAATTTCAGACGCGGTTTGATCAGGGCGAAAATGAAGATATTTGTCCAAGTCTGTTTCATGAAGCATGGAGAATTCTACCGGCAATCGCGTCTTCGCTCTTTCTGTTGGCTCATCGAGATGCAATGTTACGAGAATCAGACGACGGTAACCAATCTCACCTAAAATTTTGAACCAGAGGCTCTTGATGCCGTCATCTCTGATTATTTGTATCATTCGTTTAGACAAATTAACCCGGGCCTCTTTGGTCACTTTAGTTTCTACAAAGTTGTTTAATATTTTTTCACTAGTAGCTACTTTCAATGGTGCACCTGCATGTTTATCAAATTACATTGGATTTACAATATGACATGACTGATCTGAATTTGCCTCTATTTTGTCGTGGCAACTCGTTGTAAAATTCAGCTTCAATGGTCGATGACTCGCCTAACACTTCCCGCAAGTCCGTAAGCAGTTCGTTTAAAAAGCCATTCACAGTTTCCTGCCCGCTGGTAACAAGTTTCAACTCAAAGAGCATCAACTCGTGCTGGATGAGCTGGTATTGCAAAACTTCATTCTTATGCTTAAAGATACTCCATACTACCCTTGGGTGTACAAACTGTCCGTCTGGTAGAATGATAATATCCTCCACACGACCCTCAATTTCGGACAACAATGATAGCGTACGCCCACAAGAACATTTGCGGTTTGAAATAGATGCAATATCTCCGAGACGGTAGTTGAGAAGAACGGTCCCTCGATTAACCAGATTGGAAATTACCACCTCACCCTTTTCGTCATCAGCCACTTCTTCTCCATCAGCGTTCACAATTTTAACATGGCAAAGGTCTTCATGCAAATGAAAGTTTTCTCTATTTTCACAGAAAAACCCTATCTTAAAGCACTCCATGGCCTGGTATGTTGAAAGAACCGGCACGCCAAATTTCTCTTCGATGAAATCTCTGCCAGCGTTCGTCATTGCATCACCCCCGTAGAGCAGTACTTGAGGCAGTTGAATATTTACTTCCATCGAATAAATTGTTTTAAAAAACGCTTCTAAATAAGAACCATATCCTATGAGTACATTGGGACGGAAACGATTAAGCTCCTGCACGACAGCCTCTATCGTCTTTGAGATAGGAATCAGGAGTCGCTGAGGTCGAACCGGAATATAGGTTTTCTTCTCATAAAAATCCCAGACTTTCGTTGACACGCATCCATTGTAACTGATAAGAGCTTCTCTGTAACCGATCTTTCGGCCGCAGATGCCGGTTATTACTTCCCGCTGTCTCTCACCAAAGGCGATATTGGCTAACAAGGAGTTTGAATCGTGGTGGATATTCAATGGCAGTCCAGTAGAACCACTGGTTAGGAAGGCAATAGAATTCTTCCCCAGGGCTGAATTCGAAAGGAACCGGGAGGGATCTTTTCTAAGCTCCTGCTTATCTACCAGGGGTAGTCTATCAAGATCTGCGACCGTCTTTATTTGCCCGGAGTTAATCCCCTCTCTTTGAAAAAAGTCGCGGTAATAAGGCACCGTTTTAGCGGCATATTGCACAATTCTTCGAAGCCGTCTGTCGCGAAGCTCATGCAACTTCTTTTCTGAAAAATAAGGAATTCGATGTTGCGCTCTCAGATTTGAAAAAACTATGGCATTTCCATAGAGTTTATTCAGTAGTTCGATCATAATTGTACTCTATGGTTAATCAGGCCTTTTTAATTGCCTTTATTGCCACGAACTGACCGGTCAGCAATCTGGTGGGTAATTTCGAAAGGCGTTCAAAGGCCATTAAATATCGTAAGAATTTCTCATGCACAAATTGGTTTGAATACTTTTCAAGAACCCTGGCAATCAACACCGCAATAAAACGAGGAAAGTGCATAACACCCGTCACTTGCACCACTTCAAAATTCAATTTTTTAAGCGCCCGATACAAGCGAGCCGGCGTAAAAGTTTTTCCGACATAATAGGGCACAATGCCAAGGGAATTAAGTAGCTTAAAAGGCAGCGCATTTCTTAATGCAACAAACGGGTTTAAGCCATTATCAAGGGTCAGTAAAAGTTGCCCCCCGGGTCGAAGAATGCGTTCGAGCTCCTTCAGGCTTTTGAGAATTTCATTAGATGATTTAAAATGGTCCAGGGTAGAATTGGAAATAATAACATCAAATGAGTGGTCAGCGATTGGCAGGGATCTGGTATCCGCTTTGAGTGTCTGTAAATTGGGGTTGTTTTTTCTAGCTGACTGAGCTGTTGAGAAAGATACATCGATTCCAAAAGTGGTTTTGACTGGCAAGCTCAAAGAGGAAATGATTCCTTCACTGCAAGCCTCATCAAACAAGTCGGTCTTGAGCACATGTTTATGCTCCATTGCGGGCAACCACCCTGAAAGCAGTTCAATATTCACCTGGTCGCTATGGCAGCGCCACAGCTTCTGTGGCCGTTTCTCCTGCCAGATATTAGCAATACCCTCCCAGTAATTCGTTACCTCGCGAGTCAATATCTCGCTTCTCAGGACCATCATTACATCACGTTTTTTATAAAAAAGTTCTAATCAGTGTAAAAGTAAATCACAAGCCACTGGTTTGCAGAAATTTTAGCGGGAATTTAAGTTCTAAAAAATAACATTGCGGTAGGATGCAGCCTGTCATGAAATGACACTGTGATACCTGTAGAAGCGCTCGATTCGTGGATCTGTGAGCATGGGACCGTGAACCTGCATAACCGGCATGCCTGGATTAGAATTTCCCTCAATAATAGTAAAACCGGAGTGCGTTGGCACAACATCCCAACCTATGCAGGGCATAAAAGCAAACCTATGCGCGTAGCTTAGGATGCTCTCACGAAGCTTAATCCAGTCCGGAACGACAGCTCCCTTGATCTGTGCGTGACTCTCCGGATGCTCAGTATACCAGGTTACATAACCTTTAACATCCACCCTCGCGGCCGGACCCAGCTCACCGCTCTCGCGATCAACCAATGCACTCATGCCGCCCTTTCCACTAGCCTTGAAGTTGTCAACAGGAAATGATCTCGATGTCCCGATCCTTTGCACAACTCTGGCGATAAAGGGCTCTGACTTCTCGGTATCCCAGAAAGTCATCAGGCGTATTGTATTGGTCGTATCCGGGTATAGCCGGGCACCGTGTTCTCCCTGGGTCACAAATTCAGTGACGATATAATATTTGAGATTACCTACTATATTGGCAAGCGCATGCATTGAGATATCTTCGCCATGAATCTGGTAGCCGTTGCGGGTGTGTGTTACTGAAATAAAACCCGTACCGTGCCAACCCCAAATAGGTTTAATAACCAGCCGTTCTCCAACCGGACACGACTCCTTGAGGAATTTCAATGGATCTAATTTGGCGGCCGGATTCAAGGGATAGAAGAGGCCATCCCGAATCACTCCCTTAATTTCAGGCGTCGGCATGCCGTAATGCCTCATCATGAGGGGAAACATCAATTTATTTCTGATTATCTCGCTGAATCTGTCGTTAATCGGCAGCTGCTTCAGCGCTTGATAGTACGAAAGGTAGTCGGCCGGGTTACCTGATCGATCTAATCCGTAGATACGAAAGTTGATGCGTCTGAAGCCATACCGCCAGGCTCTCAGGCTTTGCCGCCAGGAGAGGCCGCCCGAACGTCGCAAATCATCCATGACCATACCGGCAATTCTGTTAAGGTGGGACAAAAAGTTTCTAACGGTAATTCCGAATTCCTGTTTGTGAATTAACCGCTGTTCCGCAGCTACTTTTTTTACTTCTTGACCAGATCTTTTCATTTAAGACAAATCGTAGTTTTAAATGGAACGGTTCAGATCGCTAGCTAAAATTATTGTCATCAATTAAGATATCTAACTAAATACTGTCGGGAAACTTAAATGCGTTTTAAAAAACTGAAAAACCTGCTAAAAAAAATTGGCAAATCGAATCTGCCAGCAAACTTGGGCGTGATTTAGGAAATTAATCAATAAAAAGGTCTCCATTCAACGAACCTGAAGGGCCTGAACCTATTGAACTTCAAAAGTCAAGGTTGCCCAGTTGGATTCATAATCTGCTTCATCGTCTTCTACTTCTTGCATATGAATGAGCCGAATATACCATTGTCCTGACGCTGCGAGTTGGAATTTGGCAACGCCATTTTCGTTAGTGCGTAGTTGAATGGCTTCAGCATGCCCTCCTGCATCATCATGCCGATGCAAGCCTTTATAGCTGGCATAAATGGGTTGATTCGCAATTGGTTTACCATCCTTTAAAAATAGGACTTCAAGGTTTTCGCCTCGTTTCAAGTCATACGGGTTCTGCAGGGGTATCAGCTCGGCTGGATATCCCAGCCTTGCTGAAAACGCGCCGCTATGTTTGTGCCCCACCTGGATAATCGCTTTTACGTGTTTGGAATAGCGTTCGGTGGCGTCTTGCGTCAACTCATTCTTTAGCCTGCGCTGATCCAGAATGTCAAGAACGCCGTCGTGTTTGAGGTAGTCGTTAAAATCTTTGGCCGATAGCTCAATCATTCTCGCTGCAGTTGAAACGCCTACAACATAAGTGCCGGCCTCCCCGGTT
>SMXC01000184.1 GCA_004356825.1 Caldithrix sp. | reverse complement strand
GAAGTTTCGGGCAGTTCTAATAGTTTTGACCCCGCAGGAATGAGTAAACGAATTGCCAACTGCACCGGCGAAACATTTTCAACTAAATCTAACTTGATCAAGAACTCCAGTAATTCCCGATAGCCGTCAAGGCTGGTCCAGGGTGTGAAGGGAACAAAAGTGGGATTGAGAACCAATCCGAGCTCATCAAAAAGTTTCACCACCTGAACAAGATCTTCTTTGGTGTGTCTTTTATCGAAAATGTAAAGGATGCGTTCATCAACAGATTCCACCGCAGTGGTAACCATGGCGCAGCCGGTTTGTCGCAAAACAGGCAGGTGTTTGGCATATTTAAGCAGGTGTTCAACTTTGATGGTGACATCGTAAGTCAGATGCGGAAATTCATGATGCAGCGCCTCTACAATAGACAGCGCATGGCCGGGACCGTTAAAAAAATCAGGATCTCCGAAAGTAATATGCTCTGCGCCTGCTGCCACCTGCTGGCGTATATCGGCTAATACCACATCCCGCTGCACGATCCGAAAGCGGCCGTTGTAGACAGGCACAACCGGACAATGGCGACAGGTATGTTTGCAGCCGCGAGTGGCTTCTACATAGCCAACAACCTTGGCAGGTGCATTCTCGCAACATAGTTGTGCATAATGCGAAAGTGGTGGCAAATCCTGCCGGTCGGGGGTGATAAATTGTTGCCGATTCAGCGAAATCCTGGGTTCGGCTTGCTGCGATTGCGGGCCGTTTCCGGCCGTCAACTTTTTTTGACGCAACCGCCTGCCGAGGCTGACCAACCCTTCTTCAAACTCTCCGCCTAAGATCGTGTTCGCGCCCAACTGGCGCAGATAATGTTCGTTCATGGGCGCATAGAGACCGTAAAAACAGATATGTGCTGCAGGATTCATCTCTTTGACTCGATCCAGCAGTTTTATAGCTAACCGAGTGGCAGTATGCATCGGAATATGGAACGCGATCAAATCCGCTTCCGGAACTCCGTCAGCAGGCAAAGGCTCGAGGGCACAATCGATGCAGGTAACCCTGTGACCCTCTCGACGCAGCCAGGCAGCAGGTGAGGCCAATCCGAAAGGTTGGCGGCTTAGCTCATAGGTAGAAATTAATAAGATATTCAAGGATACGTCCATCTAACTTGGGTCCGAACGAAAACAGCCTTTCCTGGTCATTCCCGCTCAAACTTGTTCCTGCATGTTTTTAGCAGCGCAGATCACCGGAATGACAGGGTCATCAAGTTTTCGTTCAGGCACTAACTTAATAAAATAAGAAGGTTAATTTCAGTGTTAACTCAAATTAAGCAATTCCCCGAAATAATCAAACGAAAATCGCCTCGTTTTTTTACTTTACTTATTTGTTAAAAATTTTTAATTTTATAAATAAATGCGATAAAAAAGATTTATCCAAGAGATTTTGGCTGCAGAACAATTAAGCGATCAAAATACAAAGGAGAAAATATGAAGGCGCGAAAACTTCAGTTGTATACCAAAATTCTGATCGGGTTAGTTTTAGGGGCTATTGTGGGCGTTCTGGCAAATAAGTTTGGTTTTTCGGTCCAGGTGACATCCTACATCAAACCCTTTGGCATTGCTTTTATTCGTCTCATTAGTTTGATAGTTGTGCCGCTGGTTTTTGCATCGCTGTTACTGGGTACTGCCAGTTTGAATGATATTCGCAAGCTCGGACGAGTTGGCGGCAAAACAATGGTTTATTATCTTGCCACCACTGCAATCGCTATCACAATTGGCCTGGTTCTGGCCAATCTCCTGGGCCCGGGCAAAGGGCTCGATGCAGAAACAAAGGAGCGGCTCATGGTTAACTATCAGGCTGAAGCCGCGTCCAAAATCGAGCAGGCGACAAAACAACCGGGGGTGGCGGAGGTTTTGCTGGATATTATTCCTACCAACCCTGCGAAATCCTTTGCCGACGGGGAGATGCTCCAAATTATCTTTTTTGCGCTCTTCTTCGGCGTGACCATAACCCTGATTCCGAAGGAAAAAACCAAAACACTCCTTTCATTCTTCGAGGGTTTGAATGAAGCGATGATCAAAATGGTGGGCATCATCATGGAATTTGCGCCATTTGGCGTATTTGCATTGATTGCAGCGATTATCGGAGAATTCGGAGCTGCTATTTTGCTAACCCTCGCCAAGTATTCTGCGGTCGTGCTGATCGGTCTGGCTGTCCATGCTTTGGTAACTTATCCCTTGCTCTTAAAAATATTTTCCAAGGTCACAATATTCGACTTTTTTAAGGCAATACGGCCGGCACAACTCATTGCCTTCAGTTCAAGTTCAAGCTCGGCGACTTTGCCGGTGACCATGGAATGTGCCGAGGAAGGGCTCGGGGTGTCCAAAGATATTTCCAGCTTTGTGTTGCCATTAGGCGCAACCATAAATATGGATGGTACTGCGCTTTACCAGGGCGTTGCGGCGGTGTTCATTGCCCAGGTTTTCGGCATGGATTTAAGCATCGGACAACAGCTTATGATTGTTTTAACGGCCACGCTTGCCTCGATTGGCGCCGCAGGCGTCCCGGGTGTTGGCATGATCACTTTGGCTCTGGTTCTACAAACCGCGGGCATCCCCCTGGAAGGTATTGCGCTTATTTTAGGCGTCGACCGGTTTTTAGACATGTGCCGAACGGCGGTTAACGTAACGGGTGACGTTTCCTGTACGGTCGTGGTCGCTTCAACGGAGGGATCATTGAACTACATACCTGGCGCCGCACAGCAGATTGCGGAAGATGCCGCCGGAAAATCGTGAGTTGATTGAGGCGTTTTGACTTATTAAGCTGAAATAATCAGTGTCCCTGTGCGTCACTATCAATACCGGCCTGGTGATGATCACCCTTGTTTTTGAGCGCCACCGGCCTGCCAGCTTGCAGGGGTCGGCCTGATTATCGCCGTCGACCGCATTCTCGACATGATGCGCACCTGGTGTCAATGTCTGGAGTGCTAGCTGCGGGACCTTCATCATCGCCAAGTCCCGAGGCGAGACCGGGTTGAAGGTGCTGCGGAAACCGGCGGCGGCGTGAGGTTATTGTTTGTTCCTGTCAATAGGAGCCTACTGTGCGTAAAAAGCCGGACGAAAAAGTCTTTTTCGAGTAATTTAACTACCATTGAGTCAGGCAGAAAGTTTTGTTAGCCCTATTTGCGCAACTTTTCGACTTGTAATATAGTTTATGAAACAAGTATCTGGTCATATTTTGCTTTGAATCGTCCGAAAATTGATATATCATATATATAGCGTTTAAGTGAATGTTTAAATCCGTATTTATAATAGTTAAGAGGATTTTCTTTTTTAATGACTAGTCAAATCGAGAATGCTTCTTTCCTAAATAAACTCCCAAGTTACAAGAATCCACCTGTTAACGAAGTTGTTTGTGGTATGAGGTTTCGTCCTATTGAAAGGTTACGCATTCCTCATATTGGCTTCCTGTGGGAAAAATTTCGTACTGAGTATCCAATAATTCAACATGCTCCTCCAATATCGTCAAATAAAGGTGAAATGTTGGTGGACAAGGTAACTGGACTTCCTTTGCCGAGAATGTGGTTTATCAGTGATTCTGATGATCAACTCATACAATTTCAGAATGATAGGTTTTATTTCAACTGGCGGAAGAGAAAGAACGACTATCCACGCTACGCCCATGTTATTAGCAACTTCAAAAAGGCATTAAATTCTGTCAAAGATGTATTTAAAGATTTTGATCTTGGTGAACTTGAGCCGATTGAGTATGAACTTACCTATATAAACCATATCCCAAAAGGTATCGGATGGAAGACGATTGATGATCTTACTGAAATATTTACTGACTTTAGTTGGAACAAGACGACCTCACGTTTTTTGCCAAATCCAGAAGAAATTAGTTGGACTACAAAGTTCTCTTTTCCTGAGAAAAAAAGTCATTTAATAATAAGTTTAAAGCATGCAATAACTGAAGACGAGCTACCCACACTAATTTATGAATTGAAAGCCATTGGAAACGATAGTGACGATACTATACATAATTGGTTAGATTTAGCACATGAATGGATAATTCGAGGCTTTACCGATCTAACGACATCCAAAATGCATGAAATTTGGGAGATTGAGGAAAATGCCTGAAGCAGCTTATCAGTACTTTGAATCACCCAGTGTAAATCAAGAAAATCGAAACCCTAAATTTAAAATATTCTGGCGAGAAGATGCGTTTACACAACGAGAAGATGCATTTACACAATCTGACTTAGTGAGCACAAAGGATGAGCAAGCACAAGAATTAATACTTCAAATTAGAAAATCTTTCTTTATTTTTAACCAAGAAAGCCTGGCAAATCAGCTTATCACTCTGTTTAATTTTGCAAAAGAGGAAAGACCTACCAGCCCTGGTATTTCAGTCAACTCACTTAGCAGTTTTTATGATTTCCTTAAGCTTAATACAAATATAAGGACTCCAAATCTATCATTATCTCCTGATCGTAATATTTATGCCTCATGGAGGGTAGAGAAGCGAGTATTTAGTGCGCACTTTTTACCAGAGGGCGATATTCGCTTTGTACTTTTCAAACCGAACAAAAGACATCCGAAACGTAAAATTCGAGTCACCGGAATTGCAACAAGTGATACGCTAATGGAAATAATTGCGCCAGAAAATTTAAGTGATTGGGTCCTCTATGAAGGGTGATGCGGTACCTGATAGCGATAACATTGCGCGTTTCTGCAAGCCATCTACGGCTCTTAACGGGATAATTGAGGCCACAGCCTTTATGTTAAGAGAAAGAGACAAAGGTGGCTTGTCGGTAAATTGGTTGGAATTTCTTAAATGTTCAGACAGAGACCATGAAATCAAGGAAGTTCAAAGAATCTACTCCGAAACATTATCCGTTAGTAAAAATGCTAGAATTGCTATCCTAAACGTCGGTGAAATACGTGATATCGTTCGCTCAGAAACTCACGATGATAGAAATATTGAAGTGCTTCATGACCCAGTCTCTGGGGGTGACCAGTCCCACAGTGAAATTCACAATTTGAAACCAGATAACGAAGAAATTGCTGAGCTCATTCTTGAAGTTCTCCGTGAGACTCACCCCGCCCGTTAAAACGAAAATCGATACCTTATAGAACGGTTTTTTGAATAATTTTTTGTCTATTTATTATTTAACATTATATGTGGGGCTTATTTATTTATCTCTCAACCTAACGAATAAGGTTAGATTGTGAGAGCGTTTTTTTGCGAACCACAATCTGAACCGTTTGTTGGACAAGCCCGGCAGCCCTGTTGGACCTAAGTATGCAAATAGCTTTTTTATGTTTTTGAGTATTTTGGCCTTGATTACAGAGAAGAATTCATATTGACGCGAATCAATATGAAAAGGTGCACAAGGAACTTTGTCTTCTTCATATTACGGGAGAATTTGAGTGTTTTGGAGTTTATTTTGGACGCACCTATCCCAAAGCAGCACAGGCTGTTTTTTTTGCCTTTCTAATATGTGGATGCGCGATTACATAATAAAAATCCCTTATTCTATCGAGTCCAAGTATGGTATGCAAGTTGAGATCTAGATGGCCGGCATAGGCTTTCATTTGCCCGGTGCCAATGGTGTCGGTCACGAGGCCGAACCAAAACAAGACGACATGCCAGATTCTTCAAATTCTCAAACAAAATCACTCAAAGTTAGGTTTATTGGACATTGGTATTTATCCCCGATTAAAACATTCGGGGACAAGCTTGTAATTGTAGCTTGTTTTTGGGATTTGCGGCTTGTCCACGTTAGGAAGTCCCGCTCTTGCATCATCGGCCTTTGTGAAAATTAATTTTCATTTTAAGATGTTCTTTGGTGTAACAGGGTGTCGTTATTGTATTTTAGCCCACCACAAATTCCTTGACAATCCCTTCACTTTTTCTTTTATTTGGACACTCCCCCAAAAAACCTGAATCGTTTAGGAGATATCACGGTTCTAAGTGGCAGGCCTCGCATCTCCTGAAAAGTAAGGTCGTGGCCGCAGTTTTGCAAAAAAATATATCCAAATAAAATGAACCCAAGGAAACCCGGCAAACGAGCCCTGCTTTTCATATTTATTACCATTCTAATTGATGTCATTGGCTTCGGCATCATTATCCCGGTTCTGCCGGAGCTGATTATGGAATTGACCGGTGAGGGGCTGAGCCGGGCGGCGGTTTACGGTGGCTGGTTATTGATGCTCTACGCATTGATGCAATTCTTCTGTGCGCCCGTCCTTGGCAATTTAAGCGACCGATACGGGCGGCGGCCGGTGCTGCTATTCTCGTTGATGGCTTTTTCGGCGGATTACCTGGTGATGGGTCTGGCGCCGACTCTTACCTGGCTCTTTTTTGGCCGCATCATGGCTGGCATCGCCGGCGCCACCTTCGCACCAGCCAATGCCTACATCGCTGATGTAAGCCCGCCGGAAAAACGGGCACAGAATTTTGGTTTGGTTGGCGCCGCTTTCGGGCTCGGTTTCATCATTGGGCCGTCTGTCGGCGGCTTGCTGGGTCAGCTGGGCCCCAGGGTGCCGTTCTTTGCAGCCGCGGGATTGGCAATGCTGAACATGGTCTACGGCTTCTTCGTCCTGCCGGAAACCCTGACCGAAGACAAGCGGCGGCCCTTCTCCCTGAAGCGTGCGAACCCGGCAGGGACCTTTCTGCAGGTCAGAAGATATCCGCTGGTGGTGGGCTTGCTCGGAGTCATGTTCCTCTACCAGATTGCACATGATGCCAACCCAAGTGTTTGGAGTTATTATACCATGGAAAAACTAGGCTGGTCAGAGCGGGACGTAGGTTATTCGCTCGGGTTTCTTGGTTTAATGATCGCCATTGTGCAGGGCGGGCTCATCCGCAAGGTGATTCCGCGAATGGGCGAAAAACGGGTTGTCTATGCCGGCCTGGTCATGTTTGCACTTGGCTTCCTTGGCTTTGCTTTCGCTGCCAACAGCCTGATGATATTCGCTGCCATTGTGCCCTTTGCGCTGGGCAGCGCTGCAATACCCGCCTTGAAGGGCATCATGTCGAACCGTGTTCCCGGCAATGCACAGGGAGAATTGCAGGGCGCCATCACCAGCCTGATCAGCTTTACGGCAATTGTCGCACCCTTGATGATGACGCAACTGTTCGGCTATTTTACCTCGGCCGACGCACTCATCTACTTCCCGGGCGCTCCATTCCTGACTGCAGCCATGATGACATTTATGGCG
>SMXC01000183.1 GCA_004356825.1 Caldithrix sp. | reverse complement strand
ACGAATGTTGTCTCCATAACTTACCCTACTCTGTTGATAAATTGCCTGACTCAGTTACTTTACGGATGATTTGAAAATAACGCTTGAGCTAAATTGCAAAACCGCAATTAACACCAACTTTGACGAAAAGCGTGGCGTGCGTTTTTGTCAAGTTAAGCGATTTGTTATGTACCACACTTCCAGCTTTACTAATTCTGCACCTTTGACAAATTGCCCGCTACCACTCACCTGCGCAAAGTTTACGTAACCCTATGCCTTTGTTGTGACAAACGCAACTGACGCTCTATTGACTATCTATCACAAATTATACCTTCAGGAAAATTTCCTTACCCTCTTTCCACCCATATAAAGTACACCGCAACTCTTATGCCGCAAGATAGCGCATTGTACATTAACACACGGTTCGACCTGCCCGAGGCCGACCTGCGCTTCTTCGTCTGGCGTGGTGTAAACGCGCGCACTTTCTCAACGGCTAGTGAAACCGGCGAGGAACCGCCCCGCTGTGTGGGGAGGGCGGGGAAAAGGCTCCCCGCCAGCTTTTTTTAATAAAAGGAGTCACCGCAAGCGTAACCTTCGACGATCTTGCCGTCCGCAATGCGATCAATGTGCACTGCTGTGATAATCTTTCGACTATCCTGATCTATGCAAGTCACCTGGTAATGTATGGCCACTTTGTCTTCCTCCGCAATTATATCCAACAGACTGAATTCTAGTTTGCTAAAAGCGGCGCGAAAATCTTTCATGACTTTTCTTAATCCGTCGCGATTCTTCCAGGCGTTGGCTGTAGTAAAATCTTCCGCCACGTATTCGTCCAAACGTTCCACATCACCGGTGATCATTTCTTCAAAAAAACGCCGCACCAGGGATTTGTTCTGCTCTATCGGCATTGCTACCTCCTTCCGTATGTCCAGCAAATTGAGCTACTCTCAGCGTTAATGACACCAGATTTCAACGTCAAAATAAGAATCTCTTTTTCTTGGCCGCTTGCTTCTGTGCCTCATATTTTTCGAGCACAAATTTTTGAAATAAACTTGAGAAAATCAACGACTGTTCATCTTGCACTTTTATGTACCCTGCCTTGACTAACCCCCTTAATACATACTCTTGCGACTTATGAAGTCTCTTGCCATGGGACAGGCACAAGAAGACTTCGCGCTGATCCTCGTGGCAAATATCCCAAATCTGCTGGAAGTGTACTTTGGCTTCGTCCAGGAACTCCTCACGCACTTTATCAAGAATTGCTTCATCGATATTCTTAGCGGACGAGACGTATTCGAAAAGGATTGCACAGGCGATTTGAATAAAAAATGGATAGTATCCGGCAACATCGACGATAAAAGGAACATAAGGTTTGAGAGGGCCACCGCAAGCCCTGGAAGGAGTACTAATCAACTCTATCGCCTCATTTTCACGGAACTGCGACAAAGTGATATTGGAAAATATGTTAAAAAAAGGCGAGTAAGATATCTCATTGCTGTGGCAGAGATCCTGAAGATTTTTTCCCGACGAGACAATATAGGCGATGTTGAAATTGTTGGCAATCGACCTGAAAAAGGAGAAAAATTCCATGTCGAAATTTGGATTCTTGGTCACAACCTCAAATTCATCAAATATCATGATGATCTTTAAACCATTTTGATCCAGAGTGGAAACGAGTTTCTTGAAATCCTGGTAGTCCGGCTGCAAATTGGAATCCAAATCCAAATCCTTTTTACATTCGCGCAATAATGACTTAATAATAAATTCGAGAAATTGCCGGATATCGATTTGTTGTTTCTCCTGAAAATCTATAAAAATGAATAAGTAGTCGTTGAAATGCTGCAGGTATTTCGTGCGGTTCTCCGGATGATAAATGTAATGAAGGAGAGATGATTTTCCAATTCGACGTTCTCCAACGATAGAAATCGACTGCGGCCGTGATGCACCGATGCGCGCACAAATCTTCTTGACTTCGCTCTTGCGGCCGTAGAAGTCATCAATATTCCGAATCATGACGCGATTCAAATAGGGATTCTTGAGCTCTATCGCAGGCGATTCTTCCAGGGCTCGTTCTGACACGCCTGGCTGAGACGTATCGGGAGTGTCCTGCGCAACCAGCTCTGTCTTACGTTCCGGAAAGTCTAAATCGGCGACTTCTATTGAATCGATTTCTTCTTTGCCCTGCCTTTCATCCCTAATCAAAGAGGATTCCGGGAAAGCCTTAATCTGCTGATAACGGCCCGGCATCAGTCTGGCCTTGACACTTTTAAGCAAGCGGTCCAGGTCGTATCCTACCACATACAAACAAGGCACAAGAACCAAGGTAAGTGGCGTTGAAAAAAGCAGGCCATAACCCAACGCTAGCGCCATGGGAGACATGTAAGCATCCTGGCCTCCTAGCCCGTACACCAGGGGGACAAGACCGGCGACTGTCGTTAGCGTCGTCATGATAATAGCGCGCAACCGGTCTGCGGTCCCTTCTGCCACGATCTTCCTGATTCCCTCGTTAGGTTTGTCCTTACGGAGTTGATTTACATGATTAACCAGCACGAGCGAATCGTTGACTACAACACCTACAAGGCCGACCGCACCCAATATGCCGAGAAAACTGAACGGTTCACCATGCAGGACAAATGCCCAAATAACCCCGATAATGCCAAATGGCACCGCCACGAGAACCATGAACGGCATGGTCATGGAGTTGAAGAGAAGAACCAGCAAGAAATAGATGCCGATGATTGCAATCCCGAATGTGAGCAAAAGGCCCGCAAGCGATTCCTGCTGTTCCTGCGCCTTGCCGCCGATGACTAGCTGCAGGCCCGGGTATTCCTTGTCCAAATTGAAATGAGCCAGGACTTGTTGAGCAGCCGCGAGAGCGGTGGTTTCCTGTTGAAAAAGGTCCGCTGAAACAGTTATTGAACGTTCACCTTCATAATGCCGAAACTCTGCCGGGCCGGGCACGATATTAAGGCGGGTTACGTCCTTCAACGGAATCAGTCGTCCCTGGCGATTCGGGACGGTAAGTCTCCTTAAATATGACAAACTCTTCCGCGCCTTTTCCTGCAGAACGACCCGAAAATTAACGTCTTCTTCGCCGTAGCGAATACTTGTGACAACCTCTCCGTCATAGGCAATACGCACGGTTTGCGCAATGTCAGCGGCCGTTAAACCCAGCCGGGCCAGTTTGTCGTAGTTGGGTTTAATATCCACCTGCTTCTTGCCTACCTTATCATCGCGCTGGACATCCTTGACGCCTGGTATGGTCTGAAGAAACGCGTAAACGGAATCCGCCAAGGTTTTTCGCAAAGTATCGTCCGAGCCAACGATGCGTACTACAACAGGCTTGCCAACGCGGGGTCCGCCCACCTCTATGCGGAAGGAGGTCGTGCGAAAAATATCCAGGTCGTCGATCTGGCGCCGCAGAGCCTCTACGATCTCATCCGCTGTTCTCTCCCGCTCGGAGAAGGGGGTGAGGTTAACGTAAATAAATGCGTAGTTTTCGCTTATAATATCTACCGAATCGCCATAGCGACCGAGACGCGTTACGAATGAAGCCAGATCGACTTTAGGTAAATCGGACAGCATCTCTTCAACTTTTTTCGTCTGGTCAGAAGTAGCTTGTAAGGATGTTCCGGTCGGCAACTCCAAAGTAATAAAAAATTGCTCCGCACCTTTGGTTGGGAAAAGAACAAAATGCATCACATTTTTAGCATACCATAGTGAGCCGGCGAGGAGCACAATGGCGAATAAAACGAGAAGGTATCGCCATCGCAGCAAATGAAACGAGATGCGCTCGAACGAATTCCGCACGGGGTCAAACCAGCTCCGGCCGGTTGAACGCCCTGATTTGGCTTTGAGTTTTTGCATTCCCGGAACCAAATGAGCCGGCAGCGCAATCACTATTTCTCCGAGCGAGATGAGTAACGCCAGACTAACCGTCAAGGGAATGACGTAGATGAATTTCCCCATCAACCCCGGCATAAAAAACATGGGCGCAAAAGCCAGGAAAGTGGTCAGAATCGTCGTTAGCACCGGGCGAAAAACTTCATTAATTCCATTAACAGCTGCGTCCAGAGGAGAGTCCCCCAGCTCCCAGCGACGATAAATATTCTCAGATATGATAATGCCATCGTCCACGATAATACCAAGGACAAGAATCATGGCGCTCAAGGTTATCCCATCCAGGTAGGTGCCGAAAACGGGCAGCAGAAAGATGACGCCGAGCATAGCTACCGGGATGCCAAGCGCCACCCAAAAAGCAGTGCGCAGGTCTAGGAAAAACGCCAGCATCAGCACAACTAAGAGCAGACCGATAATGCCGTTTGAAAGCACAATATCGAACTTGCTGCGCACATATTTTGACACATCGCTGGAGTATAAGATTTCGACCTCAACGGGCAGATTTTTTCTTTCGACCTCAATAAGATCTTTGATGGCGTCAACGGTTCGGATAACGTCGGCCCCCTCATTCTTAAGCACCACAAATGAAATGACAGCTTTTCCGTCCATCCGTGACATAATTCTCTCTTCTTCAAAGTCGTCCTTGATAATGGCCAGATCTTTGACTTTTACGTTTGGGCCTTCAAATGTGCTGCGAACGATGACATTTCCCACTTCCAGTGGGTTGCTGAATTCGCTCAGCATGACGATATTTTTTTCATTGGTGTACGATTCTATCGAGCCGCCGCGAGCGCTCATCGTTCGTGCCCGGATGGCCATAATGATTTCGCGCAATGGCAGCTGATACCGATTCATCAAAGCAGGAGAAACTTCAATTTTGATTTCGCGAGCGCGATAACCATATCGCTTTACCCGCGCCACACCCTTGATGTTTTTCAGTTTTTTCTCAAAAAGACGCGCGTGCTCGCGGAGTGCTGGATAAGGAAGGTTGCCGGAGAGTCCGACCTCAATGATGGGAAAAATGGAAGTCTTTAGCTCGGTGATCAACGGTGCTTCGGTTACTTCCCGGGGCAAGTCTGACACGCGGGCAACCGCCTCTCGGATCTCATCTACAACCTCAGCCAGATCCTGCACATTGGGCTCGATAGTGACTTCCATGAATGAGCTATTCTCCATCGAGATCGATGTCACTTCCTTGACATGGGTGACACTCTTTAACTCTTCCTCAATCTTGTTGGTAACGTTGAGCTCCACTTCCTCAGCTGAGGCCCCGGGATAATAGGTGGTAATAAACAGTCGGCCGAAATCGACGGCGGGGTATTGATCACGGTTAATGAACGTTAAGGTTGCCAGTCCAAAGATGATGACGCCGCCGGTAAAAAGATTCGCCACAATATGTCGTTCAATGAAGAATCTAAAGAGGGATTCCATCTATTCGTGTATCTCCTATCCAGAAAACCGTGATCGTGCAACTGAAGGTTGGTCTGGGTGCAGGTAAAGGAGGATTCGCTCACTCCTTTGATTTCGAAGACTCAACTGTTGGTCGGGTTGCAAATGTTGCATCCGGTGGCCCGACTCAGTAGTCAGCCGGAAGGTCTGGTACCAGCATTTTCGAGATGCGGGCAGACCTTTAGGAAAAATCAGGGCATAGTAGCCAGAATTATCTCAAGTAGCTGTTTTTTTGATCACCACAGGATCTTCGATGAAATGAGTCTGGACATCCATTACGGGTTCAAACCAGGACTCCCCGGCCTCAGCTTCCTTGACGAAACGCCATTTCTTACAGACCTTTCTTACACCTATCGGGTAAACAGTTAGATCCCCTTTCTTGTTAAAATGCAATCGCAGGAAATTTTTATAATCAGCGATGCTGAGTGAGGAAAACCCTGTATCACTATGAAAACGCAAGAGGAGGTTTGCAACCAACAGGTAGATTCCCATGGCGAAGCCTCCAAGCAACCCGCCGACAACAAACATTTCCGCGCCGAAGAGGAGCACGTGTGCCGGGTTACCGAGGGTCATCTGCCAGATGGTAAGATTGAGATAAGCAAACAGCCAAATCAGTCCCATATTCAGCGCCACATGGGTTAAGCCATGTAGACAACCGAAACTTACTTTCAAAAAAGCTCTTTTTGCATCACAAAAAGCTACCATGCCAAAAACCAGCACCAGGAGCAATACCATGTTCAAGGGGCTAACAATGAGCACTGAATAAAAGGTGCGGATGACTTCTCCAATCTCCCCTGGTCTGGGAGTAAGCTGCATCAATTTCTGCATGAGTGACACCTCATAAATGTTACTACTGCTCTGGAATATCCATGCAGACAACAAGTAGTAACAACCGAGGAATCGTGATAAACGCCAGTTTTTGAAAGAGAACAGCAGGTTTCGGAAGGCTAACCAGCGCGAGGTTGCAGGGCTGGGGAAAATGGCGCGGCGTGAGTATTTCACTTTGAATTCGCCTTCATCTAGTTCCAGAGCATCAGGAATGCGATGGGGCGGGTGTAAAAAAGCGCCACCACCACCGGCGATGATTTTCTGTCGTGTACCACTTTCGTCCTGATGGCGGCAGTAGAGATGCTGATCGCCAGTCAGGTTCAGGCTAAGGATACCGCCGTGCTTGCGAATCACATTTCGTTCAAAGTAGGCTATGTTATGGTACGCGTCGGGACTCTTGGTGACGGTATAAATCCAACTTGGCTCCGCGGTACACAAAATAATTCGATCATTCCGTTTCATCTGTTTCTTTGCGATGTCTGTGAAGTAGTTGAGCTGGGGCTTGTCAATGTACGCGTCGAGCTGCGTATCGACACCCCACAGCCACCAATTGTGCGGGAGTTTGATGGCAAAGTAACTACGAGATTGCTGAGTCTGCCAACCGCCGATCCAGCGTTTTTGACAGAAGAGACGGGTAAAACTGGTCAAACCGTCGTACCAATCATGGTTGCCGGGAATGGCATACAGGTGCGGTGCTTGTTCGTATATGACCCAGGGCAGGGCAGATTGATAAGGACCCACAGTGCGATCGCTGTAAGCCTCGCGCCCCGGTGTGGGATAGACTTCATCTCCACCCATGATCAGAAAGCGCCCCCTTTGCGTTTCAACTTGTTTGCCGTTGTGGTTGAAGACGAGCCGGGCCTTGGACAGCAGTTTTGCAATCGTATAGGTCGAGTTCCAGCCGTCGCCAATATCCGCAACATAGTCAAACCAAAGTTCTTTTTCTGTACTGTAATCGTGCAGATCGGGTCGGTCCAAAGATCCCTGGATTTCACGCTTATCGGCGTACGCACCAAAGATAATCGAGAGCAGAGCCCGAATGGCGGTAATAATCAATTGCATCGGGTCAAACCAACCAACCATCGGTTTGCGCGCAAAACCCAGATCTTTCTTTTTTTGCGATTTTGGTCGTTGCCCACCCACAAACGGGCTGGGACCGACAGACGCAAAGGCTCTCTTCAATTCTGATCGGAGCGGTCGCTCCATAACATCGACTCTTAGGTTAATTAATTAGCTTAAACCACTACCATTGCGATGGCTCGCTCAAAAAGGATGTCCCGTTCAGGATTTATTTAAATTACGTACCTCCCTTGGTACCCTTGAGATCGATCAAGGGGTATGTAATGAGTCAAGGGGTATGTAATGAGTAGATTGAAAAAGTTATCACATACGCTTTACAAATGCAAGTTTTATATGGCATTTTGTCCGAAATATATCGTTCTCGGAAACTTCAAAGGTAATTATCACTGAATATGCGCGTCAGCTATTGTGTTGCTCGTAGTTAGTATCCCACAGCCTTGACCAGGAGGTCAATCATGGAATCCAACAATATGAGTGCTCATGTCTTCCTATTTATGCGGTAGTCCGATCCCATATCTTCCGGGCGAGATAACATTAAGCGGATCGATGGCCTGCTTGATTTTGTTTGCCAACTTTTGAAATTCCGGCGTGCAGTTTAATATTTCGTCATAGTAAGCTACGGTGGTCCGATATTGCTGATAACCTTGCTCAAGAAGAACTGTGGCCAGCTCCTTGCGTAGAGCTTGCGCTCGTTTCGCTTCATCTGCGTTGGTTTTGTCGTAGAAGATAGCTTGCAACGTTAATGCGCAACGCGGGTTAATCATGACAAATGTACAGGCAAAATCGAATCCATGTTTATGAAAGATCTCAGTGCACAACTTCTTCAATTTATCTATTTCACTTCCAGTCAATGGCACGATGCAGGAAAACCAGACGAACCCCGTACCATCGCGCGCCGGGTCTAAATTCTCCGTGGGGGCAGGTGTCTGGGATTTGAAGTAAGCAATTCTCAAAACATATTCTCCCGGGATACCTTTGAAAATGGGATAAACTGCCGGAAGTCCCTCAATTTTTTCGAGGGAAGCACGGGTCACTGACCTGAGAATGGAGTTGATCATCGGGAAATCCTTATACCTTCTCCAGAAACGGGTTATTTTCCCGACAATCTTCAGCCTGGCATCATCCAAAAGATCAAACCGGCCGTACGGCTTCAGATGCTGTTTGAGAAGCTTAAGCTGTAACCGAACTTGCTTGCGGGTTCCATAGATGCCACCTGAGAGTAACCATGGCGATATGAGATACTTCTCCCTGACCGAGGCCATTGCTTTTGCAGAGAGATAGGTTTGCCCATCTGCCAACCTTTCGTAGGGATAGGGCTGCATGGCGGACAGAAAAAGTACATCATTTGTGAGGTGAAAATTGCTTAGAAGGATTCGATTTAAGGACAAGCGGCGCAGTGTGTCTATCACTGCCGGCAGATATTCCTCTTTTTCCAAATCAAGCAAAAACATGACGAACTTTTCGGGCTCGGGCATTAGCCAAATCCCGGCTTTGGTTACAATACCAAAGTTGGCCTGGGCGAACAGGCCCTCAATATACGGACCGGTGCCCCATTTGTACACATTCGCAGTTCGCGAGTTTTCGGGTCCCCCTCCCGTGCGCAAAATCTCGCCTGACGGAAGAACGACTTCCATGCCGCACAGTTGACCAAAGTGATCCCAGTAAGGTGTATAACCAATACCACGTTCCATGGCATTGCCAAGGACGCTTCCTTCGGGAGTTGAGTCAGTGCAGTCGGTCCAGAGTTTGATATTGTTATCCTCGAGATGTTGGCGAAGTTGCCTTTGGGTAACTCCAGGCTCGATAACGGCGTAAGCTAATTCCTCATTCACCTCGACGATACGATTCATGCGATCCAGCATCAAGATCACAGCCCCGGCCTCAAGCCCCATACTTGCACCATAACTCCAATTCTTGCCCTTGCCGAATGGCCATATTGGGAATTTGTATCGGTTGGCCAGTTTTACAATCTGTGCAACTTCTCCGGAATTAGCCGGGAAAACTATTGCCGCTGGCATTTTTGACCATTCGCTTGTATCCTTAGAATACTTCTTGACGTCTGTTTCGTCTGTAAGCACATGTTCGGTGCCGACAATTTCTCTGATCTCTTGTAAAACTTTCTCTTCAACTCTCGCCATTTACTTCTCCCAAATAGAATACCTCTCCATGCCTTGGTGGATCGTTTCTATGTGGCCGGCTGACCGTTATAAGGTCTAACTATGAGACCTGGCCATCCGGAAACAGAGCCTGTCGGAGTTCCTGCGCCGCGCTGCTGGCTGTGTTAGTAGTGAACACCGCAAAAACATAGCGATCGGGTCTAATAACCACAAGATTAACCTGGAATCTATTGAACCAGGCTGCGAGCTTGTTCTCCAGGTCAGCCACGACTGCAAGGCCATCTTCAGGCCCTGGTTGTTCCGTTGCCCCGATGATCCGGACAAACCTGGTCGACAGGTTCTCCCAAAAAGCTTGCGACTCTGTAGTTATCACGCAGCGAGGATCAACCTCCAGGCCGAGAACAGCGAAGCCGTGACCCAGCACCTCATCCAGCAGAATGCTCTCCGCATCAGTCGTGCGCACTTTTGGTTGAATGAATAGTTTGCCTCGCGCCGCACGTGATTGTTGCTGGTGGTCGCTCGCAACCAAACCACCCAGAAAGCTTGCCTCCGGCTTGAATTCTCCACTTCTTACCTTGCGGCCAATGATGGGTATAAAATTGAGAAGACGGAAGAGTAAGTTGCGAATCCAGGCAACAGTTCGGCTCTCGGTTTGTAAAATACGACCGAAATTAACTGACATTCTAGTCATTTTCTGAACGTGAGGTTTTCGTTCGATTTGGTAGGAATGCAGGATCGCGGGGTCGGCGTGGCCGCGAAGAACCAGCGCCATCTTCCAACTCAAATTACTAACATCGCGAATCCCTGAGTTCATGCCGGTGCCACCAAACGGTGGTGTGAGGTGTGCCGCATCGCCGGCCAGAAAAACCCGCCCGGCAGTCCACTTATCTGCGATACGGGCATGGTAGATGTACACGGACTTGCGGATCAACTCCACATCTTCTAAATCCGCCCAGGGAGCCAGCAGCGTCCTAACCGTTTCGAGTTGTTCCATTTGCTCCGTGGTTTCCCCATCCTTGAGCATGAACTGCCAGCGATGATGGTTGAACGCCATCGGATAGGTAACAACCGGACGCTTAGGATCACAGATGAATTGGAGATTTGACGGATACTTAGATGGATCATCAACTCTGACATCTACAACGAGCCATTGCTGGAAGGTCTTTCCAATCAACTCCGCCCCTATCTGATGACGTATCGTGCTACGACCGCCATCGCATCCCAGCAGGTACTTTGCTTTGACCTCGTAAACCTTATCGGTACTATGGTCGCGCACGACGACGGTAACGCCTTCGCCAGAATCAGAAAATGACTCTACTTCGTTTCCCATTCGAACTTCAACACAGGGAAATCGCTCAACGCCTTCGTGCAGCGTTTTTTCGATAAATGGTTGATAGAGGAGTATGAACACGTGGAACCCGTAGCCGAAATCGGT
>SMXC01000182.1 GCA_004356825.1 Caldithrix sp. | reverse complement strand
TCCTTATCTATTCGCAAGGTGCATGGCCCCGTACCGTCATCGATTGTGATGTTGGCATTGACACCATTGGGCGGGAAATTCCCCATTATTGTGGCGCCGATGACCTGCACCAGCCTTCCTTCATAAGCCTCGCCGTTACTGGCAATCTCTGCTGTTTGCACAGGCAGCGCCTGTGGAAAAGTTTTGATGCCAACCCTTTTGGTCTCATAGGGCGTTAGCTCCGTTTGGCCATTAAAAAACGTGACTTTGCCTGTTACTTCGAACTCAAAAGGGACAGTTGGGACGACTTTTTCCACAAAATTGACGCCGAAAATAGCAATGCCGCCGGTGGAATCCTGCAAAAAACCGGGCCCCTCAAAACCGAATTGTCGACCCACCGTTGCCACACCTCGAATAGTTATATTCGTCAATTCCAGGTTCCTGGGTAAGCCATTCCGGAAGTTTTCGCGCAGGGCAGAAATGGGTGTAATCGGATTCTCAGGCGGCTGAAATTCACCCGAAGAGTTGACCCAGATGGGACTCGACCAGAGTACATCCGTATCTTCCTGAATCAGTTTCAGAAAATAGTAGACTGAACCGAAGCTGGCGGAATCCGCTACCATCCAGGTGAATTCATTGGAATTGGGTTCAAATCTTTTTAACAGGTGACCATTTTTATACAAATGGGCCGCGATGAATTTGCCTTCAGCGCGAGCTGAAACTGTAAAGTTGACCACATTATCATCATTATCGAAAATATCTCCCATCCAGTTGCCATCTGCTGTGAATTCATTCAGAAACATCCTGTCTGAAGCAGGGCTGGCCTGGAAAGCATACGTACGTTGATTTCGAAAGGCATCTAAAAGTTTAGAACGGCTTAAAGTGTCCAAAAAAACGCCGGTCAAGTTGATATTATTTCTTTGGTCAATACGGTCTCCGTAATTTCCTCTATGATTATCCTGTCCCGTGACCGGTCCAATATGCCAGCCTTTATCCAATGCAAGCAGATAGAATTTTTCGTAGAGTGTGGAACGAAAGCCACTTAGAATTTCTAAGCCGTATATCAGACTATCAACCCGGGAATCGAAAGCGAAGTTGTTAAATTTGCTGCTTTGATCTCCGCTGATTCCAGGATGGCAAAAATGAGCCAGGCTGTTTCTCGCGATGATGAAATTGTAAAAAGCATCCAGGTTAAAGCGGACATCAGGGAACACGTCGTTGTCTGCCAGGTGCGGTGAATCGTGAATCACCATATGACCATATCCACCGTTGCCGAAAACCAATCCGACTTCCTGGGAGCCCAAAGCCACGAATTGAGAATCCGAGGCCGTCGAGGCAGCGGCCAGCAACAACTGCCAACCTGCAGCAGGGTTGCCATTGTTCAAATTATTCCCGTGGTCCGTAATAGCCATAAAACTTAAGTTTGCAGTCCCTTTGGCATAATTGAAAGCTGCTGCCGGAGGTAGGGCAGATTGAGTGTCGAAGGAAAGGGTCGAATGCTGATGCAAATCGCCAAAATAAACTTTGAGATTTTGAGCCGGTAGACTATTTATCTGCTGAAATACCAGAGATAGGATGCATAGCCGCAGTAAATTCTTTCTGAGGTACATGTTACTTTTTCAATATTTAAAGTTAGGAAACAGCTAAATAAAAAATGGCGCACGATGAATTCCCCGTGCGCCATCGGAAATCCTAAAAGTTAATTATGGATCATTGCCCGATGTCTGTAGACAGCCTGAATCGCACAATACGATTGTTACCCGTATCTGCAACATAGAGAGTTTTGTTGAAAACGGCAACCCCGTGCGGTTGATTAAACTGCTTTTCTCCGCTTCCGGACTCCCCAAAAGATTGCAGTTCATCGCCCGTGGCTGTGAATTTAAACAAGAAGTCTCGCTGCGCATCGATGACATAAATACTACCCTCGTTGTCAATCGTGACATCTTCCGGCGAAGTGAATTTGCCGGGCTCGAAAATGTCTAAACCACCATTAGCTGGACTGATCCGAGTCGTAAAACCAAATTCACCGCCGGTAATCCACTGCACTTTGAAAGAATTTTGCCCGACCATACAGAAGATAAAGTCGATGCTGAAATCTCCCAAGGTAGTAACTCCGCTGGGTTCGGAAGCAGACAGTATGCCTAATCCATTTGGTTCCAGGTTGACCGCGTCGGGGATCCGCACGTCAAAGTCATCCGGGAAGACAAGTACCTGGTTATCTCTTGTTTCCCTACCTGTAGCCGTGACGTAATATCCGAAAATGGGCTGCCCCTGCTGACCAACTCGGACAAATCCTGCAATTCCCGTATATTTGCGATCAGGGTTATCAACTTCCTCAAACACAGTATCGACGATAGCATTCGCTAAGTTGTGATTCGCGGCAACTAAATCGATTCTAAATATCTTATTGCTGTCGGATACCACCAGCAGGCGGAGCCTCGTATCTTGGGCCAAAGCTACCGGATTTTCGATGTTCCGTTCCCCTAATATGTTTCCAGCTAAATCAAGCATTAGAATGCGATCGTTGCCAGTATCAGCAATATAAATAAGCGGTTCCCGGCCCAATAAAATATCCTTCGGCTGATTAAAGTCATGTGTTGGCGGTTCCCAGATTGGATTAAGCTGAATATAAGTCGTGTCACTGACAGCAGCTGTACCGTCAGTGCCTTCAGGTTGTTCGGGCAGGCGAAATTTTTCTCCTCCACACGATAGGATGAAAATTATCACGAAAGGAAAATGTGAAAACAAGACTTTCTTTATCATCTTATTAGGTATTTTCTGTTGCGAGTTAAAATTTGAGAATCGCCGACAATCTGCTGGCATTGCCTAACCGCCCGAAATCCGCGTAGGATATATCCATATTTAGATCAACAAGGTTTAAGGGCAACGCCAGTCCGGCTCCAAAAGTAAACGACTCTTCTTCAACATTTGCGCGATAACCTCCTCTTAGAGCGACAATACTATGCCACCAATATTCTACTCCGAAATTAAAAGTTTCTGCGTTATCATTAAGATGGTTCAGTTGAATTGAAGTGGTAATCTTATTAGATTCGGTATCGATAATTTCGCCGGCAAAGCCGATGCGGAAAACCGTTGGCGGAGAAAAATCCTGAAATTTGCTGATCTCTGTACCATCTCTCAATGTCAATGTACCTGAAGGCTCCATATTCGTCCCAAAATTGATGACCGATACTGCAAATCTGGTTGAACCCAGCCCGGTCCAGAAAAATGTTCCAAAGTCTATAAAAAAGTTCCTCGCATGAAGCTCGGCAATGTTTTCATCAACATACTTCAGGGTCAAGCCGACGCTGAATCGGTCCGTCATTTTGCGGGCGAAGGTCAAGCCAATCGCTATGTCACCAAAAGAAACGAAGTTGCCAGTGCCAAGCGGCTGGAATTCTGTGGTTTCCTCGATATCGTCAGTATGTAAAGCAGTAAAGCTCAAGCCGATGGTGCTGGTGCCTCCAAGCGGATGAACATAGCCCAAAAAGTCATGTCGAACACCTACCGGCCAGTTTGTGTGTGAAAAAATGACTTGTTTTTTTTCCAATTGTGTTATGCCTGCAGGGTTCCAATAGAGCGCGGAGGCATCATTGGCCACGGCAACGAAAGCTTCTCCCATGCTTGCAGCCCGTCCGCCAACGCCAATCTTTAAAAATTGACCCATTGCGGTACCGGCACGCTGGCTGCCCAATACCGGTATTAACTGAGCATAACTTACGTTCGTAAAAAAAAGCAGACTAATAATAACGGCGTAATAGATGTTCTTTCTCATGGTTTAGAATCTCACTGAAAATCCCATACGTACATTTCTTTGTGTCAAATATCTTGCCGGGTTGAATGGAAATGGCGTAATCGGGGCCTGCGTCTCCGGGAAAAGCGGATCATTCAAGAAACCTGGCGTCGGATCGCCAAATTCATATGCCCCGCCTGTAACCGGGTTTATTATTTGGGGATTTTTACGATTAAACAAATTTGAAACTTCAACCAGGAAGGTATATTTCAGACCGAGAATTTTAAAATATTTTTCAAAATTAAGATTGACCCAGGACCAGGTTGTTCCAATCTTTCCGAATGGGTCATCCGGTTCTCCGTTTAGATCCAGATCGTCGTCATATATGGGTCTGCCATTCGGCTCAGTAAGAGGATTTCCTTGATTATCCAGCAGTAAAGAATAAGGCGTGAAGCGTTTACCGGCCTGGGCAAAAAACCGGATATTTAAATTCCAATTATCGGGTATTTTGACACCCAAAAACCGTGGCCCCTTTCCTTTCTCCAGGAAAAAATTGGTAACGGCACTTACCTGCCATGGCCGGTCCCAAATGAGGAAATCCTCTGTGATAGGCTTTTCGTTCAACGTACCTTGTGAAACCAAAAAGGCGTCATCTGGAGAAGAGCTTTTACCGGTGGCGATAGCATAAGAACCACTAATGGAACCCGTCAGGAAATTGCCGGCCCGTTTACGATACTCGAATTCGATTCCGCGTGAACGGGCGTAGTCGAGATTCAGATAGGTGGTAAAAGATCGTCCGGTGAGTCTGCCGCTGGCCCGGACATTCTGAGTGGTTACGTAATCAAAAATATCTCGATAATAGCCCGTCAGGGTTAAAACATCATTTTCAGTAAACTTGTGTCTTACTCCGAATTCGTATGCGACTGTGGTTTCAAAGTTTAGATTTGGGTTACCGAATTTTTGAAATGAAGATTTGGCACTGTTTTCGCCGAGTTTGGCATAAACGAACTGCGGTTTTGGTCTTTTTGAAAAATGCCCATAAGAGAAAAACAACATTTGGTTATCCGAAATTGGATGAGAAATTCCGATGCGCGGACTCAATCTGGCTCGATAGCGATGGCCAAAGAAGCCGTTTGTGTCTTCCTTAAATGCCTGACGTGTCTGCTCGGAAATGGTAACTATTTCCGGATTGTCGACTGCATCTTCAACGAACTTCCCGGGAAACCAGTAATCGAGTCGCAGGCCAATATTCGCGATGAGTCCTTTAAACTTAAGTTGGTCTTGAATATAGAAATCGCCGTAAGCGGGATTGACGCGGTAGGCATCGTTGTTGAGGCCTAACCCGCCGAACCAGGGTTTGTTAATATCAATCACCTGCATTTCGGCAAAACTGGTTTCAAACCCGGCCCTAAACTCGTGTACGTCGTTGCCCACATATCTGGTGATGTCAAATTTCAATGTATATTCCTCAACATAGTGGTCATGCCAGGTTTCATCATCACCAAAATCCCAAAAACCGTCTCCGGGCAGCACCGAGACGATGGTGCTGTCCTCATTAAAGATATATTCAATCGGCTGGGTTACAATATCCTGCGGCTCTGTATATTCAGGCCAATCTTTGCCGTTCACGTCGCTGCGCAAATGGGTAAAGAAGCGGGAGAGTTTAAGCTCATAAAATGACTGGGTATTTAGCGTGTGTGTCCAGGATAAAGAAAGTTGTTTATTAAGGTGCGTGAAGGTATTAGCATTGTCCAAAAGGTTTTGAAAACTGAACGGATATCCGGGGTTGGGCTCTACAAATTCAAGATTGGTCTGCAATGCTTGAGCATTTTGATCAATCGACACCGATTGTTTAGCCGAGAGGACCAGCTTTGCTGTTGGAGACATTTTCCAGGTTAATTTTGCCAGTCCGGACCAATTATTATCCTGCCGCGGTGCGAACTGGCTACCGTGGAAGGTAGATGAGACGAGGTCTCCTGCTGAATGGCCAAGATACGTGTCGCTTATAAACATATACAAAGTGCCGAAAAAGGTAAATTTACCCGGTAAATTGAGCCCGATGGCGGGAAGAATCGTTTCTAAAAAAGGCTCGGGCCCGCTAAGACTGGCTTCCAGAATGTCGGCTCGGAAACTGTGGCTGCTTTTGTCGCTGAATGTTCCGATTACCGGTGTACCCGAATCAAAACTTCCAAAGTGGTCGCGTTTATAGGTCAAGCTACCATGATATTTGTCCCCACCTTCTTTGGTTTTGACGTTAATTATTCCGGACATTGCCTGGCCATATTCGGCGTTGAAACCGCCTGTAATGACCTCAACTTCTTCAATGGCGTCCATGCTCAGTTCAAGGCCGAATCCCGTTCCGGATAAGGGGTCCTGGACCGAGATCCCATCGATCAGGTAGGCATTTTCGTAAGAACGTCCACCGCGGATATGGATTTCATTATTCGACTGGACCACGCCCACCTGGTTGGCCACAATATCCCGGACAGACTCCACAACTTCAGCAGCAATTTCAGAGCTGCTAATTCTTCTCCTGCTGGCTGTATCATCAATATTGAATAGAGGTTTTTCACCAATCACAACAATTTCCTGACCAAAGGCAAGAACGGTTGGTTCTAGTTTGAAATCTAAATTGCTCGTTTCGCCCGTGTTTACCATTACACCGGTATTCTGGATTTTCTTATAGCCGAGCATCGATACTTCAATGGTGTAAACACCCGGATTAACATTGGCAATTCTATAATTGCCCTCCAGATCGGTAGCGGCTCCGTAGTAGGTACCTTTTATGAAGACATTAACCCCGACCAGCGCTTCACTGTTTTCTGCATCAAGGATACGACCCTGGATCTGCCCCTTCTCCTGGGCAGATAGCATATTAAAAGACGTAACTACCAAACAGAGGAGGAGCCCAAGTTGAAGTCTAATTTTCATATCATCACCTACGTTTTTTTTACACGCTACTTTTTGGTTCTAACTTAGAAAATTTCATTTAATATTTTGTCGAGAAGTTGGGGAACCGTACCCATCTTGTTTAAGCTAGCTAGCGGCAGACTAAAGAAAGCAAATTGAGCATTGCGATCAATAATGGCCATCGGCGGTGACCCCGGCCATCGACTCGGATCTTCAGGTAACACATACATGACTTCAGCACTGACTTTTGGCACAAGTGGGAATATGTTGGGAATGATTGAAACGCCCACTTGCAAGTCAGGAAATCCCACTGCTGCAAAGGATGCGGTCGCGACAACCGGTTGATCCCTTAAAATACGGCTTATTCGGTTACCCAGGCTGTCTGCCGGTGAAAAGAGCACCGGATCTCCCTCGTTGGTGGTAAACTCTCCAAACGATGTGGTGAACAGGATTTTGCCGCCGTCATCGATAAATATCGGGAGGCTCACTTGCGCTTTTTCCAGGTTCGGTCCGGTGTCAGCGTACCAGACAATGGTGTCGAACAAAAGTAATGTGCCGGTAAAGGATATCACCAGGGGGGGGTCCAATTCGCCCGAATTCCTCTTGATATCCCACACATCTACAGGGCCGACCAGCGCTTCAATTGTTGACTTCATAAACCCGTCCGTGTTATCAGCGACATTATAGTCGTCAATAAGCAGAAAATTGCTTTTAGGCTCGCGAACGAACCAGATATCGTTTTCGTCTGCAGGCATGCGGATTATTTCGCTGATCGCCCCGGCAACATCCTCGGCTCGAAGAAAGAAGATATGCTCTCCCTCCGTTAGTCCATCTTCTTTCGTCAAGGTGATACTGGTTTGACGGGCGTCCAGATTACGCCACCTTGATTCATCTGCGGTATCGTCAAGGGCGTACTGAAACATAGCGATGGTATCGTCTCCGTCTAAATCCGTGGCACTCCAAACGAATGTCGCTACCGTGAACGTCGTGTCAGGTACCTTGGTGGAACTTACAAATTCCACTATCGGCTTTGAATTGATGACTGAGAAACTCTGGATGGCTCCTGCTATGTCGGCCGCGCCTTCGTCATCAACGGCCTTCACCCAAAGGGTGTATGTGGTGTCTGTTCCGGAGAGAACAAGGACAAAAGTCTCCTGAGTCTTCTCCGTGAAGGTCCAATCGGGGTCAGGAGTGTCGTTGCTCCAGGTTTGGACATTGGCCGCATTTGGATCAAAAGTGTAGATGAAACCGACAACGATACCATCCGGATCATCGCCCCACCAATTTAGGGTAACCTTGCTGGTTATCGGATTTAATGGGTTGTTCGAGAAAATCGTGACAAAGGTTTTGGGTGGTTGGTTGAGACCCGGGTTGTCACTAAAATTCTC
>SMXC01000181.1 GCA_004356825.1 Caldithrix sp. | reverse complement strand
TGTTTCGAAAAAGTTCTCAAAACCTCTTCTTGATTGCATAGGGACGCTTTACATTCATCGACACTTTTTTCGTAATCTTCTGAAAGATGGTTTGCCCGCAAATTAATCCACTCGTCAAATGGCAGACCGTTTGGAGTTGGACCCGCGATCAACGCTTCCCGCCAGGGCAGAAGCTCCCCGGGAAGGTCCGTTTCTTGCAAAATGTTTGCGGTTGCGTCGCCGTTTAGAATGTGCAGCATTTTAAAGAAAAAAATATGCTTTTGGCCATTGGCTTTTGGTTTATGAGAATTTACATCGTGAATATCATTTCACCTGTTAGGTGGTTACTAATAACACGATTGCTTTTTTTAGCTAAAAACTAATGGCCAAAAGCCAAAAGCTCAATTCAGGTTAATAGTGGAGGGCTAACCACACCGTAGTTTGCGTCCGGTCGGTCCACTCGACGCGGTGCTTTTTATGCGCCGGAATCACAAGATGATCCCCCGGCGTCAATTCAATGACTTCACTTTCGTTTTCAAAGCGGAGGCCGGCCTTGCCTTTGAGTAAGAGAACCCACTCGTCCTTTTCCTGATCGAACCACTTCCCGGCCGGCGTTGATTGACCGGAAGAAATAATGCGTTCTAATTTGAAATTCTTGTTCTCACGCAGCGTTTCAAGAATCTCCTCAGGAAATTTTTTAGGAATATTTGAAAAAAGGTTCTCTACATTCATTTTTAAGATCCTACAGATGTCGTGCTCCTGAAAACGGGCTGCTGCAGTTTCTGGTTTTCTAGCCTGATGGCGTCTCGCCGAAGGCCGGTGAAGGCTCGGCGGGGACGCCGTCGCCCTAGTTTTTTGGAAATGTTCTAAATTTGTCTAATTCGTGGTTAAGCTCACTCTTTCTTATCCAGTTTCAAAGCCACCGAATTTATGCAGTAGCGTTTGCCCGTCGGTCCGGGGCCGTCGTCGAAAACATGACCGAGGTGAGCGTCACACGCTTTGCAGAGGACTTCGGTTCGGCGCATCATGGGTGCGTTGTCTTCTTCGGCTGTCACGCTTTCTTCATCCTTGGGTGCTGTAAAGCTCGGCCAGCCGGAGCCCGAATCGAACTTGTCGTCTGATTTGAACAACTCGGCACCGCAGCAGACACATTTAAAGATACCCTCATCTTTGCAGTCGTCATATTCACCCGAGAATGGCTGCTCGGTTGCTTTTTGCCGGGTGACAGAATATTGCTCCGGGGTAAGTTGCTGCTGCCATTCTTCTGCCGTTTTTTTGATTTTCATCTTTTCTCCTATAGAAACAGAACACAATTATACCAAAACAACCTTTTCATGTTTCAGCAGCCACTCCTTGCGCCAGATGCCGCCGCCAAAGCCGATGAGCGAGCCGTCGCTGCCGATGACCCGGTGGCACGGAATAATAATCGGGATTCGATTCCGACCGTTGGCTGCTCCGACTGCGCGAATGGCTTTTTTGTTGTCAATCGCAGTGGCGATATTCAAATAAGACGTCGTTTGACCGAAGGGTATCTTCAGAAGCTGCTGCCAAACGCTTTGTTGAAAATCCGTGCCCTGCGGTTTTAGGTTTAAAGTAAATCTGTCTCGACTCCCCTTGAAGTATTCATCAAGCTGACCGAAGCATTCCTGTAAACATGCTGGGACTTCTGAATGGGGAGCCGATTTTAAGTCGGTAAATTCTAATTCGTGCAGTCCGTCATCCGAGCCGATTGCCCGCAAAAATCCGATTTCCGATTTGTAAAAAGCGGTGTGCATTTGGGTCATACTAAAGATCTGTATAAGTAAAAAGTTGCATAGGCTTGCCAGTTGGTCCAGCCGGCAGCGAGGTTTCTGATTTCTTCGATAGTCGGTTTTTGCTCTAAATTGAGCTGCAGTTTAATGGCGTTGTGCAACCCGACATCCTCAATTGGAAATGCCGATGGATCGCCCAAACATCGCATGAGTACATAATTAGCCGTCCAGGGGCCAATGCCGCGTATTTTAACTAAGTCGTTTTTTGCTTCATTGAAGTCGCTTTTTTCTAACAAACTTTCTTTTGATAAATTCCCTTCTTCAATTTGTCCAGCCAATCCAATTATATATTCAGACTTTTTCCCGGTGAGCTGCAACTTCATCAATTCAGCCACTGAAAGCCCTGCTATGATATCAGAATTTGGGAAAAGCCAGTAATCTTGATTCTTGTAGGTTAATTTCTCCCCGTAGTTTTCAATAAAACGCCGGTACAAAGTGTAAGCAAAGGCCAGGTTAATCTGTTGTCCAAAAATGGCCCAACAGAGCGCCTGAAAGAAATCGTAGATTTTGATCAACCGCAGACCATAAAATCGGTGCACCAGGTTTTTCAACAATTTATCTTTGGCAGCGATTTTGTAAAACAATGCCAAATCAGTCTCCAGGTCAAACCATTCCCGCACATAATTTTTGATGAATATTTTTGTTGAATCTTCGACCCTCGAATTCAGTAATTTGATTTCAATCGCATTGTTGGTCCGGCAGCTTAATTCTAAAAGTAGCTTTTTATCGTGCAATTTCAGAAGTTTGCGAATCTTATCATTTTCGATAAAATGCAGTCTCTCTTGATCAGAGCGCCCGAGAAATTTCAAACATTCCCTGAAATCAAATTCTTTCGGGGTGGCGATTGTAATATCCGATGAAGATAGTTTAGCTTGACTTTGTGGCAATTCTGAGGTATTTTTTATGAGTTCGTCCTGCTCAGGATTGAATAAGTTATAAAATTAAACCAAAGAAGTCAATTTCCTTTTTCTCTTTAAATCAATATGAGCCTTCAACCAACTTCCGAACAATGGCAAGTCCTGCAACCGGTCGAGCGCTTCAATTTCAAAGTTACGCATTCTTTTAATTCTTCACCAATAATCCGGCCGATTCTCACCAAGCTTTGTGTAGTCTTTGGCGGGCCATGTGTTGAAATCGCTACGTCGAATATTGTTTTAGATCATGGCTTCGAGAATTTTGAAAAAATAGATCCGAACAGAGGCGCCCTGCTGGTTGTGAATCACAGAACATTTTACGACCAGCTTGCTATTTACGCGCGTTTGTTGCGTTTGTTTGACACACATCGCAATGCTTATTTTCCGGTGAGAGCCAACTTTTTTTATGACAATCCACTCGGTTTATTGGTCAATCTTCTTTTTGCTTTGGGAGGGATGTATCCGCCCATTATTCGCGAAAAAAAACGCCGGTTGTGGAATCGATATGCCACGGATTTGATGGCGAAGCTTTTGACGAACCCGGGAAATATGGTGGGCTTTCACCCGGAAGGCACCCGCAACCGAGGCCCGGATCCTTACGCGCTTCTGCCCGGTAAACCGGGATGCGGCGAGTTGATTTTCCGATCGAATCCAAATGTTGTGCCGGTTTTTTTGCAGGGGTTTATTAAATCGCCTTTCAAGATGGTGCAAAGAAATTGGAGCAGCTCCCCTAAACCGGTCGTTCATATGGTGATGGGAGAACCGCTGGATTTCAGTGAGGAACTTAAATTGCAAGAGAATAGAAAAACCTTTCTTCAGATTTCGAAAAAAGTCATGAAAGCCATCGACGAATTGGCCAAACGCGAGCAGGATATTCGTGCAGAGTTTGAAGGAAAAGTACAGGAGACAGCTTTGCCATGAAAGAAGTCATCGAAGAAACTGCTCGGCTTTTGAAAAAAAATGAACCTTGTGTTCTGGCAACGGTGGTTCGAACCAAAGGCATGACGCCCCAGAAAGCCGGTGCTAAGCAGTTGATTCGACAGGACGGCAGCAGTATCGGCACGCTCGGCGGCGGCTGCGTTGAAGGAGACATCTGGTTTTATGCCAGACAAATACTGCGTGAAAAGAGCGGCCCGCAGTTTCGAGATTATTATTTGAACGAGGATGTCGCTGCTAAAGACGGGTTGGTGTGTGGCGGCACCATGTACTTTTTCATCGAGCCTTTTTGGCAGCCGCAGGAATATCTTCCTTTTGCAAACGAGATCACCAACGCTTACCAGGGTGGCCCGCCGGTTTCACTTGCCACCGTTGTTTCAGGTCCGGGTGAGCAGAGTCTCGGGAAAAAAATACTCATCCGTCAGGACGGCACCACGTTGGGTACGCTGGAAAACGAAAAGCTGCAGGCAGAAGTCATCAAAGTCGGTCGAAAACTCGCGGCTTTTGGCAAAAACCAAATCGTTGACAGTGAAGATGGGACTGAAGTTTATGTTGAAGGGTTCACGACCCCGCCAACACTTGTGATCATGGGCGGCGGACACATCGGACGCACTGTTTACAATTTAGCTTTGACCCTTGGATTTCGCATTTGCATAGTTGACGACCGCCCGGAGTTTTCCAATAAGGAAAGATTTTCCCAGGCTGCAGAAACAATTGTCGCGGATTTTGAAAATGGGCTGGAGAACGTGTCGGTTAATTTTAACACTTTTATTTTAGTTGCTACGCGCGGACACCGTTACGATGATGCTGCCACTCGGTCTGCTATCAAGACAGAGGCTCGTTATATCGGTCTACTCGGAAGTAAACGCAAGAATCTGATGATTTTCCGCAACCTTCTCAAAAACGGTATTTCTCTCGATCGAATTAAGGAGATCAATGCGCCGATCGGGCTGAACATCGGAGCGCTGAGTCCGGAAGAACTGGCGGTCAGCATCATGGCTGAAATTATCAAGTGCATCCGCGGCGGCGACGGCACACCGATGAAAATGGGCATGGAAAATTTACTCGAGCAGATCGAAAAGTTGCCTGAGCCGGCTAAAAAGCCGATTTTTTAGCTGCTTGAACTTGGGGCTATCCCAAAAGCCGAAAATGTCGTTGCAATAAACGCTTGTAAAGCCGTCCTTTCGCACACTTTTAGACAGCCCAAGTTTGGTTACTATGAGCGAGTCACTTAATCCTTGCTTGAACCTAATATTTTGCTTACCTTAAATAAAAGTTGTTTAATCTAAGAGAGAATTTTTTATGAAGTTAAAAGTAACTGATAAAGGATTAGTCATCCCCAAAACTTACCTTGAAGGCATAAGTGAAGTAGAAATTAAAAAGCAAAACGGTTTTATAATGGTTGTGCCGATTACCGACGTCGATCCAATTTTCGAGCTGGGAAAGAAACCGGTTGTTTGCGGTTCACCGGATGCGTCCGAGAAACACGACAAATATCTTTATGACGTTTAATTATGTCATCTTTGTTTCTTGACACCGGTTATATTATTGCACTCGAGTCGGCGGATGATCAAAACCATGATGCCGCATTAAAGCATTGGCAAAGTCTTTCCGAATCATTACCTCAACTACTGACCACTTCTTTTATTTTTGACGAAGTCGTAACCTTCTTCAAAAGTCGAAATCAACACGCCAAAGCTGTTGAAATCGGAAATCGTTTATTGAGAAGTCCTACTGTTCAATTTGTCCACGTTGATGAGGCTCTTTTTTTTGAAGGATGGTCCCTTTTTGTAAATCGGGAAGATAAGACTTATTCTCTGACCGATTGCATCTCATTTCTTGTGATGAAGAAACTCGAAAATCAAACAGCGCTCACATTTGACAGGCATTTTGTGCAAGAAGGATTTGAGAGACTTCCTTAAGTATTCCGATTTGTTCAGGGAAAAATATGAACAACCTTCAAAAACTCTACTTAATCGCCCTGATCCTGTTCGCCAGCATCGGCTGCGATCAAGTCAGCAAAAACATTGCTAAAAACTCGCTTGCAAATTCACCCGCGATGTCTTATTTGGGTGAAACTTTCCGGCTGCAATATGCGGAAAATACCGGGGCATTTTTAGGTTTGGGATCCGGTTTGTCCAAAACCACTCGTTTCCTTCTTTTTACTTTTCTAAGCGGCGGGCTGCTGATTGCCCTCTTTTTCTACACAATCAAAAGCCGCGATTTGCAACGCAAGCATATTTTTGCACTTTCTTTGATTCTTGGCGGCGGCATCAGCAACATGATCGATCGCGTCTTCAACGATGGCAAAGTAATCGATTTTATGAATATGGGAATCGGCAGTCTGCGTACCGGAATTTTTAACATGGCAGACGTTTTAATTATGGTTGGCATGGCCTCCATTCTGCTTTTCAATTATCAGTCCCACAAGGAAAAACAATCCCCATCCGAAGTTACCGAACCACCCCAAACCAAACAGGGTTCATAAGCAAAAGGCATTCAATTGCATCGTCAACCCCAACCTCCCAATTTTCGAAATTGGAAAAGTTTTTTCATGATTCTCGGACCCGGAATTGCCATTGCCGCTACCGGAGTGGGCGCAGGAGATATGGTGACCGCAACGGTGGCCGGTTCCAAGTACGGTTTTGCAATCATCTGGGCAGCAGCAGTGGGTGCTTTGCTTAAATGCGTCCTCAACGAAGGATTGGCGAGGTGGCAGTTGGCAACCGGCACAACTCTGCTGGAAGGCTGGGTGCAGCGATTGGGGAAATGGGTCCAGGTTTATTTTCTCATTTACTTGATTCTTTGGTCGTTTGTAGTCGCCGGTGCGCTCATTTCAGCATGTGGTTTGGCAGCTCATGCGATTGCCCCGGGACTCACCTTGGAAACCTGGGGCATCGTTCATTCTATTGGCGCTGCTCTTGTTGTTTTGCTTGGCGGCTATCAATATTTTGAGCGCCTGATGAAAATATTCATCGGTGTAATGTTTGTGACGATTTTGGGGTGTGCTTTGCTGGTGTCTTCTCCACTAACATCTATTTCACAAACCGTTTCCAGCGCCGCCATTCCGGCAGGTAGTGCCAAGTTTATCCTGGGTGTTATTGGCGGCGTTGGCGGCAGCCTAACTTTATTGGTCTACGGTTACTGGATTCGGGAGCGGGGCTGGCAAGGTGCAGCTTGGAAAAAAGCGGTGCGGGTTGATTTAACAGTTTCTTATGTCCTGACCGGAATCTTCGGAGTCGCGCTCATGATTTTGGCCGCAACCGTCCTTTTCTCACACGGCAAGACAATCGAGGGCAGTAAAGGTGTTTTAGAAATGGCTGCAATTTTATCCGATGTTCTTGGACCGGTTGGACATTGGGCATTTTTAATTGGGTTCTGGGGGGCGGTCACAACTTCGATGATTGGCGTCTGGCAAGGCGTGCCATATCTGTTTTGTGATTTTGTCGGTTTGGTGAAGCGACTGCCTTCTGACCAACACAAAGCCATTGTCAACACTCAGTCGAATTGGTATCGCGGCTATTTGTTTTGGTTGGCAGTACCGCCGATGCTGATTTTGCTTCTCGGTAAACCGGTCTGGATTATCGTCATTTACTCGGTGGTTGGAGCGCTGTTTATGCCCTTTTTGGCGGCAACACTTTTATATATGAACTCCCGGCGCGATTGGGTCGGCGAAGAGTTTCAGAACGGCTGGTTCACGATTATTTCATTGGTGGCGTCGCTTCTGTTATTTGGCTACCTTTTAATGGATGCATTCCTGGGGCTATTTTAGGCGAAGAGCCGAACAACTGAAAGAAATCTACCCTATTGAGCTTGTTTTAAATTTCAAATATTTTATATTAAGATAAAAAAATGTTCTTGAGGGAGCTGCGTTTATGGATGAGAAATTCATGCAACTTGCAATTGACATGGCCAGAATGGGCGGACAAAAAGAGCAGACCCCTTTTGGCGCCTGTATTGTCAAGAATAATGAGCTCATTTGCTGCGTGCACAACGTAGTTTGGGCAACAACGGATATCACGGCCCACGCAGAAGTTCGTGCCATTCGCGAGGCTTGCAATAAATTAAACACGATCGATTTATCAGGGTGTACGATTTACTCGACTTGCGAGCCGTGTCCGATGTGTTTCAGCGCCATTCATTGGGCCAAGATCGGTAAAATATTTTTTGGCGCTAAAATCGCTGATGCGCAAGGATTGGATTTTAATGAGCTGACCATTTCCAATCAGCAAATGAAAGAACTCGGCGGCAGTCCGGTTGAGATCGTTGCTGATTTTATGAAAAAAGAATGCCAGGCGCTTTTTCAGGAATGGGACGAATCTGGGAATAAAAAAGTATATTAAG
>SMXC01000180.1 GCA_004356825.1 Caldithrix sp. | reverse complement strand
CCTGTATTCCCTCTTGTAATGTTTTGTAGCCGTCCATTTCTATGACCGAAAAGTGTACGAAAACATCCTCACCACCATCCTGTTCAATAAAACCATAACCCTTGTGATCATTAAACCATTTAACCGTGCCTAATGCCATGGTATTCTTTCCTCCTTGAGTTTGTTTGTAACTTTTAAAAGATAGTTAATAAATTAATTCTTGTCAAGGAATTTGAGGCACATATTTTTTCAGTTTTTTAAAAGGACGTTGTATAGAGAAAACACTTGGTACACATTATTGCCTTAAGGTTGTGACCAATAAGTCAACAGTATCGCCATGGGCTGCTTCGGTTCCGGCGTCTAATGATTGAATTAGCACGGAGTTAGGTATATATTCATCATCTATTTTATATGTGACTTTGCCCAGCACAAGGCCGGCCTTTTGAAGCTGCCTTTTGGCCACATTTAAAGTTCGACCCAGCAACGACGGAACAATTACATTTTCTGTCGGCTCGCCTAAACTAACCGTGATTTCGATGGCAGTACCCACTCTCACCAATATCTCAGGATTTTTTGATTGAGCCATCACAACATCACGGGGTTCTTCTGAGCTGTATCTGTACCCAATGTCTTCCAAAAGAAGACTGTAACTTTTCAAACGTTCTCTTGCATTTGTTTCAGAAAGGCCGACCAAATTAGGCATTTGAAATTCACGTTCTCCTGAGCTAATTGTCAAATAAACCCGCCGCCCCATTTTCACTAATCTGTTTGGCCGCGGATTTTGTTCAACAACGTACCCAAAAGGAAGTTGAGCATTATTTTTTTCCCCTGCTTTAATGGCTTTGAGGCCCTGGAGCTCAAGTAATTCCTCTGCATCTTCGAATCTTTGCGCAATCACGTTTGGAACAGCTAGGGCTTCCCCGTGCTTCGTGTACCAGGGCATGATAAATCGATCAAGAACGAGAATCCCAAGAAATAATATAATGAGATAGGTGCCTAAAAGAATAAGTCGCTTTCGAGTAAGGTTTTGCAATGTTTCCTTTAATATTTTAGGCGTTGGGCTTTAATTGGAGTTAATCAACTTCACGGCAAAAACACCGTCCATTTTATGCTCATATGGTACGGAAGTCCAATAACCCTCGGGCGTTGAAAAGGTTCGGTGAACCGAATCGGAATCCCGGTCAACTTGAAATTTAGAGTGTATCTTTAAAAACTCCTCAATCAACTTTTCATTCTCCTCCGGTTCAAGGGTGCAGGTACTATATACCAAAGTGCCGCCTCTCTTCAACAATCTAGCGGCATTTTCCAGTATTCTTTTTTGAATTTTTCGGACATTGAAAATATCTTGTGGCTTACGCTTCCAGCGTAAGTCAGCTCTTTTAGACAAGACTCCCAAACCCGAGCAAGGAGCATCGAGCAATATTTTATCAATCTTTGGCAGGTCAATTTTTGAGGCATCCCCGAGTAACGCCTGAATGGATTTTAAGCCCAGGCGAGCTGCATTCTCTTTTAGTAAATTAAGCCTATTCGTTTTGATGTCAACTGCGATCACTTTACCTTCATCTCCAACCAGTTGCCCCATATGACATGTTTTACCACCTGGTGCGGCACACATATCCAGCACGGTGTCGCCTTCTTCCAGAGCTAAAAGTTGAGTTGCTAAAGCGGTACTTTCATCCTGAATTGCAAAGAGTCCGTTTTGAAAGCTCGGCAGTTCAGTTAAATCTCCGGGGTGGGAAATCTTTATAAAGTCATCAAAATATTTTGAAGGCTTGGCCTGAATGCCGCTTTTTTCAAACTCTGTCAAAAGGGCGGCGGGTGTTGTTCTTCTTAGGTTAGTCCGCAGGCTGATTTCTGGACGGCGATTATTATGCTCACAAAATTGAATGGTATTTTCTAAGCCATAACGGCCTAACCATCGCTGCACCAACCACTCTGGGTGCGAATGCTCAACTGATATCGCTGAAACAGGATCGCTGTCGACGGCAGGAAACTTTATCGAATTACAGCTTCTCTGGTAATTTCTCAGAACGCCATTGACCAGTTTGCCCCAGGGCTGACCGCCCGCTTCTTTAGCAATTTTCACACCCTCGGAAACGGCGGCATATTCTGGGACCTTGTCTAGAAATCGAATTTGGTACAAACTGACCTCCAGAATCCTTTTTAACATATCGGGGCTCTTTTCAAAATTGCCGTGAAAATATTGTTTTAAAATCCAATCCAGGTGTCCTTGCCAGCGAAGCGTCCCGTTCACCAGTTCCAAAACCAGGGACTTATCTTGTTGAGACAAGTCCGATTTTTGAAGTGTGTTCGGAATAATCTCGTTGGAATATTCTCCATTCTTGCAAATGCGTTCCAGCAATTCAACCGCGGTTTTGCGGGCGGAACGGCTACTTTTGGCCAAACTTGTCACCTGCTTTTAATGGATAGCCTTTTAAATATTCAGTGGCTGTCATTCGACGTTTACCCTCCGGTTGAAGTTCTGTGATTTGTAGATTCCCGGAACCAGTGGTTATTTCAATCAGTCCGCTTTTAGGATCGACCCTGATTATCTCCCCCGGAGGACTCGGATTACCTGATTTGTTAGTTAATTCTGTTCTAAACAGTTTTAATAATTTGCCATTTAGAAAAGTATAAGCACCTGGATAAGGATTGAGCCCTCTGATTAAGTTACGAATTTCTTCGCTCGGGGCGTGCCAATTGATATGGCCCAGCTCTTTTGTCAGCTTGGGCGCTTTGGTCGCTTCGCCTGTTTGGATTTTTGGAGATGCATTCCCTGCAGCCATTAGATTTAAAGATCGGAGAAGTAATTCAGCGCCCAAGTTGGCTAGTTTGTCATGCAGTTCTCCAGCAGTTTCATCGTCACCAAGGGGTACTCTCTTCTGCAGAACAATGTCGCCTGTATCAACTTTTTGCTGAATCAGGATTGTGGTCACGCCGGTTTCTTTCTCGCCGTTTATGATTGCCCAATTGATCGGCGCCGCGCCGCGATATTTGGGTAAAAGTGATGAATGCAGATTAATCGTGCCTTTCGGCGGCAGCTCGAAAACTTCGGGAGGTAAAATTCGAAAAGCAACGACTACAAAGACTTCTGGATTCAGCCTCCGGATGCCCCGAATAAATTCGGAATCTCCTAAATCGACTGGTTGAAATAACGGCAGGTCAAATTCCAGAGCCTTTTGTTTTACAGGCGACGGCTTGATCTTTAATCCTCGGCCAACCCGCTTATCCGGGACGGTTACAACGCCAACGACCTCATGCCCGCTTTCATAGATTGATGTCAAACTGGGAACAGCAAATGCCGGTGTTCCCATGAAAAGAGTTTTCATCATTTGCTTAGGGTTGAGCGGTCTCCTCTTTACTTTGTGTCGCTATTGCTTTCAGCTTTTTTGAAAGCAGCTTTCGTTTGATTTGACTGATCCGATCGACAAATAAAAGACCATTGAGGTGATCAACTTCATGTTGAAGCACCCGGGCTAGCATGCCGTTACATTCTTCTTCATGCTGACCGCCCTCTAAATCCAGGTATTTTATCTTAATCATTTCCGGCCTGATCACGTCCTCGCGAATATCAGGGATACTTAAACACCCCTCTTCCATGCTAATGCTACCCGCTTCTGCGAGAATAACAGGATTAATGTACACCTTCGCTGGTACGTCTTCTTCAATCAAGCCGGCATTGATCACAAGCAAAGTTTTCGACTCGGCAATTTGCGGGGCCGCTAGACCAATGCCTTCGGCAACCTCCATTGTTTCAATCATATCTTCGGCTAGCTCACGGATTGAGGCGCTAATTGTTTCGATCTGCCTGGCTTTCATTCTTAAAGCCGGATGCCCATATTTTACAATATAGCGTAGCGCCATCGCAGCTATTCTACTTTTCCAGAAACTGAGGAGCGGCTTATTTTTATTTTAACTTTTTCGGCAATTTCTATGAGAAGCGTTTTTTCACTTTCTTTAATCCCGACGATTGTACCGTAAATACCGCCGGAAGTAACCACTTTGTCGCCTTTTTGCAAAGCCTTTATCATGGCTTTCTGCGTCTTTTGTTTTTTGGCCTGCGGTCTGAAAATCAAGAAATACATGACTGCAAAAATCAAAACCATGGGAACAATAAGTCCGGTCATGCCTCCACCCTCACTTTGAAGCAAAACAATTGAAAGTAGTAAATTCACTCAATCCTCCTATCTTTGAATTAGTTTTCTTCTTTATTGACTTCCGAAGAAGATTTATAGTGATTTAAAAAATCTTGTCGCCACGAAATGAAATTATTGCTTTCGATATGTTGTCTGATTTGCTGAGTTAGCTGGTGATAAAAATATAAATTATGCAGACTTCCCAACCTTAAGCCAAGCAATTCATTGCTATGAAACAAGTGGCGCAGGTAGGCTCGTGAGAAATTTAAACATGTATAACATTTACAAGTTTCGTCAACAGGAAGAAAATCCTCTTTATATGCCGCATTTCTAACGTTAAGGGTACCGGTCCAGGTGAAAAACTGTCCTTTGCGGCCATTCCTCGTCGGAATCACGCAGTCGAACATGTCAACCCCCAAAGAAACAGCTTCAACTAAATCCTCCGGCTTGCCCATACCCATCAAATAGCGCGGTTTGTTTTCAGGTAATATGTCTGTGCAAACCCCTATCATTTCAAACAAAACAGGTTTCGGTTCTCCGATTGACAGTCCGCCAATTGCATAGCCGGGGAAATCCATTTCGATGAGAGCCTGGGCGCTGGTTTTCCGTAATTTGGAAAGAGTGCTTCCTTGTACGATTGCAAAAAGTGACTGTTCGTATCCAAATTTCGGTTTAGAGTTTTGCCATTTTCGCAGACAGCGCTGCGCCCAATTTCTTGTCCTTTCCACGGATTCCGCAATATAACTTTCTGGGCTGGGATAAGGGGGACATTCGTCCAACACCATCATGATGTCCGAGCCTAAACTCATCTGAATTTCAACCGCCCGTTCCGGGCTTAGTTCATGAAAAGAGCCATCGTGATGTGACTGGAAAGTTACCCCTTCGTCGTTGATTTTACGTAAATCCGACAAACTAAAAACCTGGTACCCACCACTGTCAGTCAGAATCGGTTTTTCCCAACTGGAAAATTTGTGCAACCCGCCCGCCCTTTCGATAATTTCATGACCGGGCCGTAAATAAAGATGGTAGGCATTTCCGAGAATGATCTGGCTACCGACCTCAACAAGCTCCTGCGGAGAAAGGCTTTTGACAGTGCCTTGCGTTCCTACGGGCATAAACACCGGAGTTTGAATCTGGCCGTGGGCAGTCGTAAGGGACCCGAGCCTGGCTTTACTGGTCTGGTCTTGATGTAATACCTTGAAATCTAAGGTCAAAGTAAAACACCTTCCATGGCCTCTTCAACATTATCAACTGAAATGAATTTCAAAGAACAGGAATCTTCCAACCCTTGCATGTTAACTTTGGGAATGACAGCTGTTTTGAATCCCAACTTTGAGGCTTCGTCAATTCTTTTTCCGATTTGAGGCACAGCGCGAATCTCGCCTCCAAGTCCAACCTCGCCGATAATCACGGCCTGCGGATTTACAACTTGATCTTTAAAACTTGAAACGATTGAGACCAAAATTCCTAAATCCGCGGACGGCTCGTCGATGCGAACCCCACCGGCTGCGTTTACAAATACGTCGTACGATCCCAAACCGAGACCGACACGCTTTTCGATGACCGCCAAAAGTAAAGACAGCCTCTTTGCCTCAATCCCGGTTGCCGTCCTCTGCGGCAGGCCATAGTTTGTAGCAGTGGCTAATGCCTGAATCTCGACCAGCAAGGGCCGGGTGCCCTCGAGCGTACAAATAACTGAAGACCCAGAAATGTTTTTCTTTCTCTGCGCCAAGAATAGAGCTGAGGGATTTGTCACTTCCTTCAGACCGCTTTCCGTCATTTCGAAAACAGCGATTTCACGAGTCGAGCCAAAGCGGTTTTTTATAGAACGGAGAATGCGGTAAAAATGGTCGCGGTCTCCTTCAAAATGCAGAACCACGTCAACCATGTGTTCCAAAACTTTCGGCCCGGCTAAGAACCCCTCTTTTGTCACATGGCCAATTAGAAAAATAGCTATATTTTTCTTTTTTGCGATGTTAGAGAATTCCAACGTACATTCCCGGACCTGACTGATACTTCCCGGCGAGCTTTCATAAGCTGGTTGGAACACGGTTTGAATCGAATCAACGATGACCAAACCAGGATTGAGTTTTTTAATCGCGTCGCAGACATTGTTCAAATCGGTTTCGGCTAAAACGAACAAAAACTCAGAATCCAAACCAAGCCGCTGGGCTCTCAACTTTGTTTGCTGTGCCGATTCTTCTCCGGTTACGTACAAAATGGGAAATTTTTGACTGGCCAGGTTAACAGCTTCCTGTAACATTAAAGTGGACTTACCAATCCCCGGATCTCCGCCAATCAAGATCACTGAACCCGGTACAATCCCTCCCCCCAGTACCCGATTAAATTCCTGGCTGTTAACCGAGATCCGATCTTTCTGGCTGAAACTGATTTCCGATAGTGAGATCGGCGCTCCATTGCTCTTTTGACCGGCATTTTTTTGAGTTGTCGACGGCTGAACCACCTCTTCGATAAAACTGTTCCACGAGTTGCATTCATAGCATCGCCCGATCCAGCGAGGAGAAATCGCACCACAGGACTGGCAGGAATACTGGATTTTGTGTTTTTTTGTTTTTATGGGCAAAACGAAGCTCTCATTGAAATTATAATCGCACCAAAGTATCAAATAATAGGCAAAAAGTCAAGAATATTTTATTGACAGTCATCCAATGTTTTCATATATTTAGACGTGTTAAATGATATCTTAATACTAAAAGAATTAAGGGCTTAATTGAATACGGCCAGACGTATATCTTTGACTTTTATCCTTTTGATGAGGTGCTCCGACGAACCGCCACCCTATCGTCTTCAACCAGACCTCTTTGCAAAAATTTACACCGAAGCTATCATTCAAGCCCTAAATCCTTCCGAAAAAGATTCCCTGGCTCACCTTAACAGCGCATTGCTAAAATATGAAGTTACCCGGGAGACGTTCGATAAAAACATTGAATTCTATCGCAGTGATCCGGAAATGTGGAGCGATCTTTTCACAAAAATTGTTGCCGAATTGGAAGCAAAAAAACCAGAGGATGAAATTCCCTGACTGGTTATTTCAATTTCTGGACACCTGTTTCATAATTGTACATCTGTTTCAAAACCAAGCAACCATTTTTAAATTTCCGCCCTGGGGTCCCCCACCCTATCTTTTGAAATATTAACCCTTTGGGTGTCCTTTCAGGTGTTAACTTTATTTGGCATTTTATTTGCAGAGGAGGGTGAGAACACAGGAAAGGGATTTCCGAAATTTTTTAAATTTTGATCTCCAACCCCATCCTTCAGGCATAGCAACTCCGCGGAGATCAAAGCACCACGGGGACTGGACAAATGCAACGAGCACTGCTCCTGTAGCCAGTCCCCTTTTTTATTTATTGACCAGGCTGAAGGTTTGAGTTTTAACAAACTATGTACTTTTCTGCTTGTTTAAATAGTCCACACCTTCTCTTCGATCAAATGTTTTCTGCTCTCCGGTTCTCATGTTTTTTATGGTGACCCGATTTTCAGCCAATTCATCCGGACCGATGATCGCGACAAAAGGAATTTCTTTTCTATTTGCATAAGATAACTGCTTCTTAAATTTGGCCAGGTTCAGGAAGTTTTCCGCATTGATGCCTATTTTTCTTAGCTCCTGGGTAAAGCTTAAACTTGCGCTCAACGTTGACTGGTCAAATAGTGTGACGAGAACAGCGGTCTTTGTTGCTGAAGTCGGAAACATTTCAAGCTCAGACATGACATCAATAATTCGTTCGATGCCAAAGGAGGTCCCGGTAGCCGGGATCTCTTTTCCCAGAAACATACCTATCAGATGGTCATAACGCCCTCCCCCTGACAGGCTGCCGATTTTCGGCTCCTCAACAACGGTTTCGTAAATGGGACCCGTGTAATATCCCAATCCTCTGGCTAAATATAGATCTATTTTATATCTTTTTGGAGGCGTCCCTAAATCAGAAAGATAATTTATGATTTGCTGCAACTCGTCGATGCCTTCATCCAGAACAGCGTTTTTATTAATAGTGCTGGTAAGTTCGGATAAGACCTCTTTAGGCGTACCCGAGATTTCCAAAACCCTAAGAATCCTTTTTATAGAATCTTCGGAGATAGCTCTTTTCCCGAGTTCGCTTCTAACGCCATCTATTCCAATCTTATCTAACTTGTCAATCGCAATTAAAGCGGCTGGTCCCTTTTTCGGATCAATTCCCGCATGCGCCAAGATACCGTCCAAAATTTTGCGGTTGTTAATTCGAATTATGAATTGCTCAAAACCCAGGGTTTCGAGGACATCATTTACAATGGCTATCACCTCGGCGTCTGCAAGCATAGACTCAGTGCCGACGGTATCTACATCGCACTGATAAAATTCCCTATACCTGCCCCGCTGCGGGCGGTCAGCACGCCACACCGGCTGAATTTGATAGCGTTTGAATGGTAAAGAGATCTTATCCTGGTGCATCGCCACGACTCGGCTCAGAGGGACAGTCAAATCATAACGCAGTGCCTCTTCGACCAACTGGCTATACTTTTTAACAATAAATTCTGTTGAGCCGTATTGCAAATCCTCCAATCCCGTCCCTCTTCTCAGAACTTTAAAAAGCAGTTTATCCCCCTCCTCACCATACTTTCCGGAAAGCACCTCTAACTTTTCGATGGATGGCGTTTCGAGTGGTTCGTAGCCGTACCTTTCAAAAACAGTTTTTACTGTATCGATCACATATTGCCGCTGTACCATTTGCTGAGGTAAGAAATCACGTGTCCCTTTAGGTAGACTTGGTTTTATTGCTGGCATATTCTTGAAATGGTTAGGTTATCATTCGTCGATTTAAAGCCTCTAAAACCTCGCCGTTTAAATTTCTGGCAGCCGAAGTTTTAAGTTACGAATTAAAGGTAATAAAATTACTTCTAAATATAAATAAATGTCGGGCGAGTATCAATGATATTTTAGAGGGTTGGTATTTCGGGTTATAGACGAATGCTACTGCTTTGGAAAATTACTGTTGTGAAAGCGCTGACCGGAAGTAGTCAGTTTCACAATTTCTTTTGAAATCAGGATTGCCCATAAAATACTCAAACGGAACGTCACCTCCAAGTCGGTCACAGTAGTAACTGTCCCGAATGACGACGTAGGTCCTACCTCAAGGTCTTTCTTAGTAACCGTCTGCACAACAATCTTTTTTCCTATTTGAAAAAGCCAGACATCAAGAAAGGTAAATAATGGACGCGATTCCAATAAATGGTCGGGGATCGTTTAAGCATTCCAACATTGAAATAACGGGTTGGAGTATCATCCCTCCCATGCGCCTTGAGATAAACACCCCAACCCCAAAGCATTATCAGGGAATAAAGTCCAACGCACGCCAAAGCACCCCTTTTCTTCTATGTCTGGTTTCGTGAGGTCAACGGTTCTGGCTCTCAAGGTAAGTTGTCTTTCAGGCGGGGGCAGTTGAGCACCAAAGTTATTAAGGTATGCGTTTTCGGAATGAGTTGAAAGGACTAAACCACGAGCCCGACTTCTTTTTCGACTGCTCGCAGAATATCCCCCCGTGCGCTAACTGCACGCATTTTTTCGATTTTAGTCTTGAGATATTCATCCTCATCCATTAATTGAAAAGAAGGCCGTTCACTCTTGGCGTCTTTTATACTATTTAGAAAATTGAAGGCTGCACTGGTACCGTTTCCCAGGGGAAATTTATTTAAGTCTACCGAACTGTGTCTGGCGCTGAGATGAATACCCTGTAAAGCACAAATATATTCAATAGCGATCAAGTAGCGGCTGTTTTTCGCTATGCGGCGTGCCTTTCTCGCTGCGGTCTGCCCCATACTCACGTGATCCTCCTGATTATCGGAGGTCGGAATTGAGTCCACACTGGCCGGGTGCGCCAGAATTTTATTTTCTGAAACGAGCTGAGCGCCAGTATACTGCACCATCATAAGGCCTGAGTTCAAACCAGCTTCCCCGCCAGCTAAATTGCGCGTCAAGCCAAAACTCATCCGTGGGCTTAAAAGCCTGAAAACACGACGATCCGAAATGCTGCCAATTTCAGTCATAGCAATCGCTAAAAAATCCATTGCCATTGCCAGAGGTTCACCGTGAAAGTTACCGCCACTTTTTACATGATAACCGTCACCATCGTTTTTGGGGAAAATGAGCGGATTGTCAGTAACTGCTGAAATCTCATGTTCGACGATCGTTTTGACATAATTGAACGCGTCTTTACAGGCCCCGTGCACCTGAGGGATACAACGAAGCGAATAGGCATCTTGAACGCGGTTTTTCTCAAACTCATACTCAAATTTATATTTGGATATTGTCTCTATATCGTTCTTTTTATCTTCGGCATCAAGGTTTTTCCTTAACTCAGTTTCTGTTGTTGTTTTGAAAAATTCATGCCGTGCTTCAACAGCCATACGCCGGCTATTTTGAGTAAGAGACCGAATGTTCCTGGCGGTGTTGATTTGCCCTTCCTGATGGCGTAATCTGTGCAGTTCGTCCGCAAATGCGTCCTTTTCGCACATCATGGCCTCCAGGCTTAATGCGGCAGCGACATCCGCATTCTTAAGAAGAATGTCTACATCGTGCATGAGATGAACTGCAATAGAGAGCATAATGGCCGTCGCATTCGTAAGCGCAATCGCCTCCTTCCCCTGCAGGGGGATGGTCTGGAAAGTTACGTCTTCATTATCAAGTCTAAACTTAATCACTCCAGAGGAATCCTTTATTTCTTGGAGTTTAACCTTTTTGTCAGTTAACCAAATTTCTGCTTCATCTACCCCGACCAGTACGGAAGCAATATGAGTAAGCGGGGCAAGGTCACCGCTGGCGCCTAACGAACCCTGGGCCGGAACGACCGGGTGAACTCGTTTATTTAACATTTCGATCAGTTTATCAACAATCACCGGACGAATTCCTGAATGGCCCTTAGATAGCGAATTTGCCTGTATCAATATTGCACCGCGCACGATCTCGGCATCTAAAGGCTCACCGACACCAACGCTGTGAGATTTGATATAGTTTTCCTGAAATCGCGCTATTTTCTCGTGAGAGATACTAACATTCTTAAGTGAGCCGATGCCGGTATTGAAACCATATAAAGGCGGCGAGTCCTGGCCCAGCCAATTCTCTTCAACATATTTCCTGACATCTTCTACTTTTTTACGCTTGGCTCCCTTAAACACTTGAACTCGCTTCAAGTAACGCGCCACTGCGACTATCTTTTTGACTGACAGCTCTTCTTCGTTTATTGAAACGACATCTATTTCCTCAGGCGACTTGGACATCTCGTTTTAATTCTCCATTTTGTGCCGGATGGCATTTCTGTAAATAGACTCGAGATCAGAAATTGGCGTGTTAATTACCTCATTGATAATCAATGAGGTACCACCAACTCTACCTATGACTTTCATGGGAGTTTGATTATTTTTACAAATTTCATGGAGCGGGGCTATTGAATTCTCGCTGAGAGACAGTAAAATCCTGGATTGGTCTTCTCCAAATATACCGAAGTCCGACCGACCCTTCACTTCTACATTTACCGTCGCACCCAAATTCATTTTTGGATTTAAAAAACAGCATTCAGCCAAAGCAGTTGCAAGCCCGCCTTCAGAGACATCGTGGGCAGACTCAACCAGATTATTTTTAATGGCCTGTAAGCAAGCGTTTTGGAGTCTTTTTTCTAAATCCAGATCTAGTTGAGGACAGTCGCCGGTTATCCGGTTAAACTCTACTTTTAAATATTCACTGCCACCGACTTCTCCCCTGTTTTCGCCGAGAAGCACAATCATATCCCCTTCATTTTTAAACCAGGCCGTAGTAACATGCTTTATATCTTCGATGAGGCCAAGCATGCCGATCACTGGAGTCGGGTAAACCGCGCCTTCAGGATTTTCATTGTAAAAACTAACATTGCCGCCGGTGACGGGGGTTTCAAAAACCCGGCAGGCTTCGCCAATACCGGCAATCGCTTCTTTGAATTGCCAGAAAATATCCGGCTTATATGGATTGCCAAAGTTCAAGCAGTTGGTAATTGCCACTGGTTTCCCGCCGGAGCAAACCACATTTCGCGCCGATTCAGCGACCGCGATTCGTCCACCCATGCGTGGGTTCAAATAAACATAGCGGCCGTTGCAGTCTGTTTTCATCGCCAGGGCTTTATGGGTGCCCTTAATTCTTATAACCGCCGCATCGGAGCCCGGCAGAACAATCGTATTTGAACGCACCATATGATCGTACTGCTGAATAACCCATTCTTTGCTGGCAATATTGGGAGAGGCAAGAAGGTTCTTCAAGACGCCGGTCAAGTCACCGGGCTGAGGAAGAGAATTGAAATCAAAAGCATGCAGCTCATCTATGTAGTCCGGTCTTCGTGACTCTCTCTCATAAACAGGCGCCCCGCCCCCCAACACTAAACTCGCTGCCGGAATTTCTGCAACAGTTTTACCGTTAAGAGTAATTTTCAGATTGGGTTCATCGCTGACATGGCCAATTAAGGCTGAATTGAGATCCCATTTCCGGCAAATGTCGTGTATCGCCTCCTCTTTGCCGTTTTTAGACACGACCAGCATTCGCTCCTGAGACTCGGAAAGCAGGATTTCATACGGCGTCATGCCCTTTTCACGCAGGGGCACACGGCCTATATCGATCTCCATGCCGCTTTCACCTTTGGCGGACATTTCACTAGTCGAGCAAGTGATGCCGGCGGCGCCCATGTCCTGAACACCAACAATAAGATCCTCTTTAATCATTTCCAAGGTTGCTTCAAGAAGCAGTTTTTCAGTAAACGGGTCGCCAACTTGCACATTCGATCGACGCGATTCGGACTCCTCACTGATTTCCTCGGAAGCGAAAGTGGCGCCATGAATGCCATCCCGCCCGGTCGAAGAACCGATTATGATCACTGGATTGCCGGCGCCTTTCGCAATTGCGCTTGCATACTGGTCGTGTTTAACAATCCCAATGGCCATACAATTTACCAGTGGATTGCCCTGGTAGCTGTCATCAAAATAAATTTCGCCGGCAACCGTTGGCACGCCGAAACAGTTGCCGTAGTCGCCAATGCCTTTTACCACCCCATTGAAAAGATAGCGAACTCTGGGGTCGTCCAATGAGCCAAAGCGCAGAGAATTCAGGGCAGCAATCGGCCGGGCGCCCATGGTAAAAATATCGCGCATGATGCCGCCAACTCCGGTAGCCGCCCCCTGGTACGGCTCGACTGCCGAAGGGTGATTGTGACTTTCAATCTTAAACGCGACCGCTAAGCCGTCGCCGATATCAATAAGGCCGGCGTTTTCCTCTCCGGGCTTGACTAAAAGATGCTCACTTTCCTTGGGAAATGTTTTAAGTAAGGCGATTGAATTTTTGTAACTGCAATGCTCCGACCACATGACCGAAAAAATCCCCAACTCGGTAAAGGTGGGTGTTCTTCCTAAAATGTCCAGAATGCGGTTGTACTCTTCTTGCGAGAGGCCGTGGTCTTGTGCTAATTCTGAATTGACTTCAGGTTCAGGCATTGGATTTCTAATATGATTGATCAGTTGAGGTCATCAGTTCTATTTAAACAAAATTGTTCGCTAATCTTAAAAACAAATAAGTTTTTTCACCGAATTACGCTGCAGTCACTGAAACTGGCCGAATTTATTTTAGTAGAGATACTACCGCAAAATTCATAAATTTTCACCGCAGAGGCGCTAAGGCGCTAAGAATATCAAGATATCAGAAGTTTGTTTTCGAAACAAAGTTTTACTGAACTAGGTGAAAAAATAATGAAGGTTGCTTTAATTACTAATCTTTCAATACTTTGCGTCTCTGCCCTTTGCGGTTCATGAATTATTCAGGCTAATTTAAATATTCGGTGACCTTCGGCGAATTCGGCCTGCTTCGGTGGAAATTATTTTTACCACAGAAAGTCCCGAAGTAATTGGTCATTTGTGTCCGATTATTAATATTTTTTCTTGGCGAATTCACTTCTGTGTGTCAGCCCTGCTTGGCATTCGCCTCTGCCTGCTCTATCATTCTATTAAATTCATTTTGAGTTCTTGGTTTTAATTCAGTTTTATGCAGGAATGATTGAATGTCCATCATTAGCCCTGCTATTGTCCTCTAATCGTAGCTAATTTAAATATAAATTTCAAGTGAAATTTACAAGCCAAAAAGGACCGAAGCAAAGAAGTCGCGTCGGCAAATCTTATTTTGTTTTGGATGAATCATTTTTAATTCACAACTACCTCTGTTTCAACTTCTTTTGAAAAAAATTTATAAGACGAATAAGTCGACTCCACTTTTATTTTGAACTTATATTTCCCACGCGCTATGGCATCTATTTTTAAATGACCCGCAGTTCCGTTAGGATGAAAGCTTTCAATTCTGGAACCAGCAACGACATTCCAATTTCCATCGAGGTAAATTGTTCTCGGACCGGTGAAATATTTCTTCTTTTCAAAAATCGTTCTCTTTTTAAGGCCTTTCCCTTCGACTTGCAACATTATGAACGTGGGTTCCGTCAAAGTAAAACTTAGCTCAACAACTCCTTTATCAGACAGCCAATTGCTATTAAGATTCAAAATATCCGTCCCCACCCAATAGTACTGAGCGGCTTCTTTCTCGACAATAAATACCTGGCCGAATCTCTTGTAAATAGCAATTCCCCGCGGCTCAAAGAACTCCTTTTTTCCGCCACCCTTTCGGCCAAATGAAGTCAAGTAATTTAGATTTCGATCAAATTTGTGAATGCAGTGATTGGCAAAATCAGTTACCCAGATATTGCAATAGTAATCGATCGCCATATAAAGTAATTCTCCGTTTTCAAAGCCAAAGTCTTGCAAGCGAACGGCTTTGATAAACTCGCCTTCTAAATTAAACTTTTGAATACGCGTTCCGTCAAGATCGGTTAAGACAATAAAACGGTCTTTATAGTAAGACCAGCGTCCTCTTCCATTCGTTACCGCTATACCGGTGGGATGCCACAGCTCACCGTCCTTAACGCCCTGATGCCCAAACCACAAATGAAGCTGATCGTCCGGACGAATAATCTGTATTCGATGGTTGCCGGTATCGGCGATGTAGAGCATGTGACTTGAATCCATAACAAGGCCGCGCGGGGACTCGAATCTTCCAGGCAGGCTGCCTTTACCACCGATGGCACGAATGAAATTAAGATTTGATTTGGGGTTAAAAAACCGAACGATCCTATGATTGCCGGTATCGGCGACATAAACGTCTCCCAGTTCATTTGCGGCAACCGCGGTTGGATTATTGAGCTTTCTTTCGCCAACCGCTTTCAATCCATAAAACCCAAGCGAGCTCATGGATTTATTGTATACAATGACGTTCATCCCCGAATTAATACCATAACCGGTCACTTCATCGTCGTCATTCTCGTCTTTTGGATCCTCCCAGGAATTTAAGCGAACCACTGCCAGACCCTGGGGATTTTTAACTTTCACTTTGTTCCCGGTATAAATCATCAAATGTAATTTTGTAGCCTTACGGATTCCCATTGTGTGCAAAAATGATGGGTAAACCAGTGTGGTGGGATCGTATTTCTTGCCGCCAAATGCAAACAGGTTAGCAGGCAACAGAAGAAATACTATAAAAGTAATAGATAGACCGAAATTAGGGATGTAGCCGGAGTAGCCACACTTCGGGTCAGGTCGCCCCAGAACCCCGGCCAGGTCGGTTACTTTAACAGCCGAGCATCTGAACATTCTCTTTTTCATACTGCTTTCTTTACAAAATGAAAATGCTTCCAAATACGCTCTGCAACTGCGGTAGGAATTCCCTCAACTGCTGCCAATTCATCCACAGTCGCTTCTTTTACATTTTTAACTGAGCCAAAATATTTAACTAAGACAGTACGTCGGTTCGGGCCAACCCCGGCGACCGCATCCAGCTCCGATTGGATAGTACGTTTCTTGCGCAAAGTTCGGTGATAAGTGACGGCAAATCGATGTGCTTCATCCCGAATTTGCTGTAACAACTTCAGACCGGAGGAGGTCCTGGGGATGTTTTGCGCTTCCGGGGCCCCGGGAAGAAAGACCTCATCCAGACGCTTTGCCAACGCGGCAATGGGTTGTTCCGTTTTCTTGAGCTTATTTAAAACCTGTAGCGCAGCCGACAATTGGCCTTTACCACCATCAACCAAAATCAGATCAGGGGAAGCCAATTGACTCGCAAGTGAACCGCTGTATCTCCTCTCGACTGCCTCAGCCATCATGGCGAAATCGTCGGGAGTTTCTTTCACTTTGATTTTGAATTTACGGTAATCGCTTTTTTTCGGTCTGCCGTTAACAAAAGTCACCATTGCGGCCACCGCATCTGTTCCCTGAATATTTGAAATATCGAAACATTCGATTCTAAGCGGCGGTTCTCTGAGGCGCAAATCTCGCTGCAGCGCTTTTACACTGTGGGCAACCGTCTCTTTGGCTTTCAGCTTTTCCAACTTCAATTCATCGAGAAGGTGTCGAGCGTTTTTTTGCACCATCTTAACAAGCTTTGCTTTTTGACCCTTCTTTGGGTTCACCAGTTTAACAGAACTTTCTTTTTTTTCTGCCAGCCATTGCCTGATCTCCTCGGCGTCATCAACTTCCGCCGGTAACATAATTTCCTCAGGTACAAAATTTGATTTTAAATAAAACTGTTTTAAAAAGGAGGTCACAACATGCTCAAAAGACTCTTCGGAAACTCCTTTTAAAAAGAAATGCTGCCGGCCCAGGATCTTGCCATCCCGCACTTTAAAAACTACACCGCAGGCATCGTCATCCTCAACTGCTACCGCAATAATATCTCTGTCAAGATTCTCGTTGGTGACAACTTTTTGCTTATATTGAAAATCCTGAATCGATTGTACCTGCTCCCGGACACGCGCTGCTTCCTCGTATCTACGAGCATCCGATAATTTCCACATCCTCTCCTGCAGTTCCTGCACCACCTGGTTGTTTTTGCCGTTGATGAAATTGACGATTCGTTCGACCATAGAATTATACTCTTCCTCCCCCACCAGACCTTCACATGGACCGTCACATTTTTTAATATAGTAATCCAGGCAAAGCTTGTATTTCTTCTTTGCCACCACCGCTTGGGTCAAATCGTAGTTGCAGCTGCGGACGGGAAAAATTCGCTTCACCGACTTCAATAAATTTCGCATCGAGCGCACGTCGGTGTAGGGCCCGAAATAGCGCGAGCCGTCGCGAATGATGGTTCGGGTGGGGAAGATTCTGGGAAAGCGTTCTTTGGTCACTCGGATATACGGGTAACTTTTGTCGTCTTTTAGATTGATGTTATAACGAGGTTTATATTCTTTGATTAAATTCATCTCAAGGATGAGCGCTTCGGTCTCGGAATCTGTGACAATCGTTTCGAAATCCGTAATCCTGGCCTTCAGCCGCTCAATTTTTGGCCCCTCAACCCGGCTGCCCTGAAAATACGACCGCACTCGATTTCGCAGGATCTTAGCTTTGCCGATGTAAATGATCTTATTATTCTTTTCTTTGAATAAATAACAACCCGGTTTTTTGGGGAGAGTGTTCAGTTTATCTTGCAGCGATTGGGCTCGGGTCATTTGGCTGTTGGCTTTTAACTTACTGATTAGACGATTATCATCTTTTGTTCTTTGTTTAACTGATCGAAAATTCAGAGTCCGGCAGATTCAAGAATATGGATATAAGGTATAAGGATATATGGAAATAGGGCACCGTCCCCGCTTACACCTATTCCCTTAGAAGCTTATAACCCCTTATAAACTTATACCTTATAGCCTTCCTTATTGGCTGTTTCTGCCGCTTCAGCAACAATGATCCACAGCTAACCGTCAATGGCCGACTTTGGGTATTCCACCAGTTCAATCAAAATACCACCGGTACTTTTCGGATGGATAAATGCGACTTTTGAGTCACCCGCCCCCGCTTCAGAGATGTTTTCAATAAACTGCAGGCCAGTTTTGGACATTTCTATTTTTGACTGAGCTAAATTCTCAACCTCGAAGCAAATGTGGTGAATGCCCTCACCGTGTGTTTTAATAAACTTTGAAATCGGCGAATCCGGGTGAGTGCCTTTTAGCAGTTCGATCCGGGTTTCACCGACCGGGAAAAAAGCCGTGGCGACTTTATGTGCCGCCACCACTTCTTTCTCCCCCGGTTTTTTACCGGTAATTTGTTCATATTTTTTAATTGAGATATCCAGATTATCTACCGCAATTCCGATGTGATCGAGTTTCTTTAGCATAGCACATAATAACAAATTTGCAATTGAAATTCAAGCAGGATTTAAGGTCATTTTAGGGTGGACAAACTTTTTCTCGCTTCATGCAAGTTTTTTTATTGACTTGTAAAAAAAGATCAATTAATTAAAAAAGTAAACCACT
>SMXC01000179.1 GCA_004356825.1 Caldithrix sp. | reverse complement strand
TTTCCTGCTTTTTATACTTTTCGACTCTGGGTCTGGCGAATTATTCAGGTTAGTAAAAGTGACAGGGCATGCAAGATTATAACAATAAAAATCTATTGTCATGTCAATAAATTCTTTTTGATTTTCATGGTTTCCGGGAATTAATTAATCGATCTTAAAATTGAAATGGTCAGATAAAAACCTTTGACTAATTCAAATTGAATGTTGTATATTGACGCGGAAAATCTTTATAAAAGGCAAGGACTGAACGGGGCAAATGAATTGACTCGCATTGAAATTTATGTTGATTTCTTTTCTTATCCTAAGCAGATGCGGCGCTACCGACAGCAGCAAAGACGCAGATTCAGATAAAATTATTTACCGATGTGACAGAACTCATGGGATTGAAGTTTGCACAGGACCCGGGCGTTGATGGCAGTTATTTTATGCCTGAAAGTATCGGTTAGGGGTGTGCTTTCATCGATTATGACAACGACGCCGATCTGGATATTTATCTGGTGAATGGTGTACTGCATGGCAAAAGCAGCGCCACCGAACTTTCTTTAAGAAACCGTCTGTTGAGACAAGTTGACTCTGGAGAAAGGCCGTGGCAGCGAACGATAAAATAGTCCTCTCAAAAATCGATAAAAACGATGACGTCTGCAAACCGAAATCTTCTTAAATATTTAGTCGCTTTACTTGCCATTTTAGCGGTTGCAACCATCGGGTTTGTTTTTTACAGATCTGTGTATTTGCCGCGTTCAGTGCTGGCAATGCTGCCAACCCCGGACTTGGATGACCTCGAGGAGCAAGTTGCAGGGGAAATTCGAAACCGGCGTATTGCTGTAGAAAAGAACCTTGATTCGGCCGAGGAGTGGGGAAGGTTAGGAATGGTTCTCGATATTCACAATTTTAAACAGGAATCTATCCCCTGTTACAAACGAGCCGCCGCCCTAAATCCGAATGAGTTTCGCTGGTCTTATTACGGCGCCATCGTCCTTAACGAAACGGTGTCCCCGGACGCATTTGAGTGGTTTGAGCGCAGCAATAAATTAAAGCCGGACTATGCGCCTCTGCAAGTGCATTACGGTCAGGCGCTTCTTAATGCAGGCCATTTCGAAGAAGCTGAAAAGACTTTCAAGCGAGTCGTCAGTCTCTTGCCGGAATCATCTCATGGGTATCTCGGGTTGGGGAAAATCGCTCTGGCCCGTGGCAATCTTCAGGAGAGCCGGCAACACTTGACCAAAGCTTTAGATCTGGATCCTAACCACCGGGAAGTTCACGGTGTTTTAGCAGACGTACTGCGGAGACTTGGAAAATCTGAAGAGTCTGCTAAAGAATTGCAGATAGCTAATCAACTTCCCAAAGTTGCGCGTTTAAAAGATCCGGTGTACGAGGAGTTGGTTGCAGAGGGAAAGAGCGCTGTCTGGTATAGAGATCGCGGCTTCAATTTTCTCGCGCAAGGCATGGTTGATGAAGCAATTGAAGAGTTCCTTATGGCGATGCGGCTAAGACCGGACCCGGATGGGTATAATCATATTGGAAATCTTTTGAGCCGCAAAGGACAGCCTGATGAAGCTATAAGTTATTATCAAACAGCGATATCTTTAGCTCCCAATAATGTTATATCTTATAACGATTTGGGCGAAGCGCTTTTGAACTCAGGCCGACCCGATGAAGCAATTGCCTGGTTTGAGAAATGTTTCAGAGTCAGCCCCAAATTCCCGGACTCCTATCTCAACCTTAGTGCAATTTATTTACTTGCCGATCGTTCAGCTGACGCGATCTCAACTCTCCGCAAGGGAGTGAGGAGTACGATGGGATTCATACCTATATCAGTTCGCCTCGCTTGGCTGGTAGCGACCACGCCAAATCAGGAGCTGCGCAATGGCGCTGAAGCAATGATTTTGGCAAAAACAGCTTGTCAAAAAACAGAGTATTCTGATCCTAAAATACTTGATGTGCTGGCCGCGGGGTATGCAGAAGCAGGTCAGTTTGACAACGCAATACAGACAGCCCGTAATGCATACCAATTAGCGCAATCGTCACACAAAGAAGAATTAGCAAAACAGATTAAATTGCGGCTAAGTTTATATCTTGCCGGGAAACCATTTCACACTGTTGAATAATATGGCTGACCTGTTACTTCGGCTAACTTTCGGTAGTAAAATAATTTCCACCGAAGCAGGAATCCAGGCAGGACATAGAATGGATTTCCGCTACAAACATTCGGGAATGACGATTACGGATAGACACTATTTAGAAGCAAGCATTTATGAAGTTGGTTATATTGTTAACTTTCTCACGCCGGCGTTTGCAATTTAAACGTTTGGTGCTTCAAAATGATTTTAAAAATATGAGCCGGGCTAATTTAACAATTTTAAAATGAAAATAAATTCGGTGAGCTTCAGTGACTTCGGCGCAATTCGGCGGCAAAATGTTTTTTTTCAGGTTAGAGAATAATCTTGTTTAAATCGAAAATGATTCCCTCAACCGGTCATTCAAAATTAATCGTTTAAAACAAACCCGTGTGTTGTCAAGCGCGCCATTCGTGCTGAAGACGTCCCACAATAATGGCTCTAATCTTACTCAACAATTTCAAAATTACCTGCTCTAAATTTCTTTTGCCCTGAGATTTCATCCGTAACATGCACCAACAATTCATAACTGCCTGACGTCAATTTTGAAATGTCAATCTCAAATTCCTCATTCGATGTTGTTTGGTAAGCGTCAAAATTGAAAGACAACGAAATGCTTTCCTCTTTTTTCTTCTTTTTGCCCTGAAGTTGTGCCATTTCAAAATCAATAGTATAATGAACCGCACCGGCTTCATCAAAATAAAGGTGGTATATTTCAAAATAGATTTTTAATAAATCAGTAGCCAAAATCCGGCTGCTCGGAACCAGCGGAAACGGCAGGCGTTGTGACTCCGTTTCACCCGGGTTCTTTACGCCAATAAGCAAATCGCTTAATTCCAGAAATTCTTTGGACGCCGACAGAGGTAGCAGCCCAGGAATGTTTGCCCTTCCCAGGGCTATTACTTCAGGAGATATATCAAACCTGCCCGTATCAGCGCTGCTGGGGGTTGGGAAGTGAAAAACTTCTGTTATGATCATAAAGTCATTTTGTATATCCTTATGGGGTAAAATGAATGTATATACGTTGTCATCCCCCGAATGGAGCGCCTCACTCTGTCGTCGAATTTCGTTGTGATTGCCATCGTATGTAATTGCGGTGTGTGTAACCGAATAATCCGGGAACCTACCCTGACTCGACACGATGGTATCCATTCTGATTTGAGGGTAAGACAATGCAACCAAGGCGATATTAGGAAGACCCTGTTTATTTAAAAATCTAAATGGGCTGACCAACATTCTTACTTTGGGAATGGTTTGGTCAACATTTGATTTCTCCGATGGGACGGAAGCGGTTGCGGGATTAAATTTATCTGCAGTCTTAAAGCCCTGTCTTTTCATGCGAAATAAATTATTGATGACCAAAGAAGATTTGCCGCTACCCAATGAATTCCAGATCTGCTCAAGCTCGTTATATCTATCTTCAAAATCCGGGCGTAAATGCATTAATTCACTGTAGTAGACCGATTGTAAAACGGCCCCTGGTGAAACTCCCGTCCGGTACGAACTTGTGCGTAAGAAAGCCCTGCCCGGGATAAAATCCTCAACGCCATCTCGAAGACCGTACCGGCCAATTCCCTCAAGATTGCCAAATATGTATGAAATCGGTTCATCCGTATCAAACGAATGATAAAACCAAATTTCATACTCCGGATAATTGTTGAACCGGGCAATTTCCCCAATGAGGAAACTCTGTTCTGCAGCTCGTTGACCCGGCCGAGCGCGCCGGGTAGCGTCACTAGCAATCGTCTCCTTACCGTCTAGCAAAAAGTCAGTCCAAACCTTGAAGTCTGCTCGTTTGGTTCCCAAACTACCCCTTGCGATACGTTCCGGCTCTCCGTATTTTACATATATTAAACCTCTATCATCCGTGCCGTATGCTGTATTTTTGCCATTCCTAAAATTTTTGCGCGCATGAGCAATGCGTTGCCAATGTTCCAGCAACCGCTCATTCGTGGCAGTAGTTGGGGTCGGATCTTTATTTATCCAAAAAGATTTTATTTCCATCAATAATTGTGGATCATTTTTTTTTAACAACGAATGCCATTTTTTTCGCATATCTTTGTTTAACAGAGGCACGATTCTCTCTACTTCATTCTCAATATCCTTATTGTACTTCTGCACTCCGCCCGGTGAAAAACCCCATAAATACATCTCACACGCCAGCTCATAATACTTTACAGTTTTTTTTTCAGTGATCAATTCGATAAAGGATATGCCTATTCTTGCATCCGTTTTTTGTTGCCGCTGCAAAATTTGCCCTGCAGACACCCAGGATTTAACCGCCGCCATCCAGTCCCCGGCATCACGGTGAACCAAACCAGCTTTATAATAATCTGACGGAAGACCGGAGGCTATCTGGCTGAGTACCTGCGGACCCATAAGCAGAACGGGTAAACAGATTAGAATCTGTAGAATTTTACGCATAAAAGTGAATTTCCCGAAGCAAGGAGGTTTAGGAGAGTGAGATTAAAAACATATAATGTTACGCCGGTCTGCACCTTATGGTTTCATTTCATAATCAATCGCTACGACTCAAAACATCAAAGCTTATATAATGATATAGTTGTTCCACTATTTACCTCCAAAAAGTCCAAGATTGATTGCCTCGTGCTTTCCAAAACTATAGTGCAAAATTATGTCCATTTTTAATGCAAGGTATTGCACAATACTATAGACGAACATGTCTGGTGACATTTATTAACCTTTTGATTAAATTCGACTTAGGAAATATAATGAGAAGCATGGCACAAAAGTTGCAAAATCGTTGAGCATTCATGTTGAACGCGTGTTAATTTTTTCAAGTGTTATCCTTTTAAAATCCTAAATAGAATCAAACGGGCTTGAGTTTATGTTTCTGTCGAAATTTATTACCGCTTTGATCCCTTCCTTACGCTTTTTTTTATTCCTGGAGCTAATCGTAGAAAACAATCTATTTACAAACTATAAAACAAGTAAACTTTTAATTAAAAGAAAAGGAGGTTGAGACAAAATTTAATTTCATTAAATGTTTTTTGTATCATTATCTTCACTAATTAACTCTGAGGAGGAAAGATTATGAGATGTAAGATTCTTTTAGCATTTTTTGTATGTGTTGCTCTTCTTAATCCATTAACTGCCCTGGCTCAAGACGATACTGTCATCTCCGGAAAGATAACAGACGAAGCCGGAGAGGTATTGCCAGGTGCGAACGTCTTAATCCAGCTCACCAACCTGGGCGCAGCGACCGACATAAACGGCGAATATAAGTTTACAGTCCCGGCGTCTGCAGTAAAGGGCCAGGAAGTTAAACTTGAGGCCAGGTTTATCGGCTATCGCACCAAGGTGCAAAAACTCACCTTGACGCCCGGCTCTCACACAGTCGATATGGCCCTGCGTGTTGATATATTAGACATGGATGCGATCATTGTGACCGGCGTGGTTGAAGAAACGCCTAGAACCAAATTGGCATTTAGCGTGGGTCGGGTTAGCCGAGCGCAGCTCGAGCAAGTACCCACAAGTTCCGCCCAAACCGCGCTGCGCGGTAAGG
>SMXC01000178.1 GCA_004356825.1 Caldithrix sp. | reverse complement strand
GTCACTTCGGCAGAATTTTGGAGCTCAAATCGAATGACAGTTTCTTCAATAGGGACTTTAAATGGGTTCGGGTAATTATAGGCCTGGCCAATTAGTGTTAGAGCATTATTCGTTTCGGTGTCACTCTCTTCATCCTCGGATACACTTTCTGAAATAACTATCTCGACTTCAACAGAGAAATTGCTTTCATTGCCTGAGAAATCAAGAGCTGTCACAGCAAAATAATATTGTTGACCTTCTTCCATACCGGTGAGACGGTGCCAAGTGACATTGCCAACGTAAATCTGACTCTGATAATTTCCCGGACTTTTGCCGTAGTAGATTTTATATCCGGCTAAATCCGGCTCTGAATTCGGATCCCATGAAACGGTAGCATTGCCGGCCATTAAAAGTGGGACAAATAAGATTAACGTTAAATTCATATATTTTAAAAACCCGTTTTTTTTCATGAGCAATTTACCTTGGTTAATAAAAGTTTCCTACGATAAAAGCATTTTATTAATTGCTTCTAGAATTTTCCTAGGCCTGCAGGGCTTTTCAAGGACTAGTGTGTTGGCATTCTTTAGTGAAAGGTAATGTGCGGTTAAGAAGATTACTTTTATATCCGGATGTATATGTCTGAATTTTGTTACTACAGTCTGTCCGTCGATGTCTGGCAGTTTGAAATCAGCTAGAACGATATCGAAGCTACTTTTGTTGAATTTTTCAATTGCTTCTTTGCCGGTGATTGCAACCTCGGAGTCAAATCCGAAGTCCTGGAGGTACTCTCCTAACACCAGGGCTGTTTCCCGGTTGTCTTCTATAATTAAAATTTTTATCTTCAATGGCTTGTGAAATTTAAAAGAAAGAAAGCGGAGGTGAAAGCGTATCCTGAAGACAAAATGATTTCACGTCCCCTGGCATAGCTGAACGAAAAGAAAAACCTTAAACCACTTGCTTTTCCTTTTTTTCTGCCTCCGTTTGGATTTCCGGTTCTTCATTGCCTGCCGTATCGTATTCTTCAAACCCGTCGAGATAAATACTTTTGTCCGATTCTGATTTCTCGGCAGCTAGATCAGCGCCGTAGTAGGCAGTCTCGCCCGCTCGTTTTTTTCGAATGAAATATAAAATGGCCACCAGGAGTCCCAAGCCTAGAGCAACCACGGCGGCTAAAGGGATCGAACTCGTCAATAAAACTTGATCTGGGCTGGATTCAGCCAGCTGTTGCTCAAAGTCTATAATCCGTCCAACATCTTTAGCTATCTCGAATTTAGCCGATTCTTTCGCGCTTCTGGTCACTGTTTTTTCCGCCTGTGATTTTTCAACTTCCTGATGATTGTTCGGCTGAACAGAGGTGGAGATCAATATATTTTGCTGTTCTTTAATTAATCTATTTACCTCGCTCAGCTTTTTGGTGTTTCTAATTTGTTGAATGATCTTGAAACTTGGTACAATGACTTTCTCACCCGGAAAAACCAGGTTGCCTTCGGGAGCACGATTGATCAGTTCCAGCTCTTGCCAGAAGGTTGGATTGCCGTAATATTTCAGTGCGATTTTACTAAGCCAATCACCATCTTCAACCTCATGAACGGTTGGTTGCTCAAGGCGTAAAAAATTGCTCAAAAGTGTTTCAGCTGGTTCGAGGAACAAAACAAACAATCCCAAAAACAACGTCGCCAAAATATACTTTTTCATAGTTGCCTCCAGTAATTATCAAATTTCTACGGGATAAAGCAAAGGAGGTGCCAAAGTTTGATCGGTTTTTTTAAAGAGTAATATAACTTGTTTGAGGGTAGATTGAGGAAAGTTGTTGCGTAAATTTAAAAAAATGGCGAGCATTCAAGGATGAATTGAGAACACAATGTAAATATTACATCTTGGGTGCTGGCCTTTAAGGTTCAAGGGTCATCATCTTCTATATAATATTTATTCAATTTATTGTGCATTGTTTTCAAACTGATTCCCAATATTTGGGCGGCTTTGGTTTTATTGTTACGGGTCATTTTTAATGTCTTGAAGATTACGTCCTTCTCAATTTCATGCAGTTCTCTACCGAGCTCAATACTTTCCCCGCTTTCTTTTTGTGTCGCTGTGAAAATATGTTTGGGAAAGTGTTTTAATGCGATGGTGTCTCCCTCGCACAGAATGACAGTCCGTTCTACCAGATTCTTTAATTCCCGGATATTCCCCGGCCAATGATATTTTCTCAAAACCTCCAGGCATTCGGGAGAAAAGCCTTTAACTTCTTTGTTATTTCTATCGTTGAAAATTTTTAAAAACTCGTTAATAAGCGGCAGCAGATCGCTCATTCTTTCTCTGAGAGAGGGGAGCTCAATTTCCATGACGCTTAAGCGAAAATAAATATCCTCTCTCAAGAGACCCTCTTTAATCGCCTTTTGTATGTCGCGATTTGTGGCAGCGACCACCCTGACATCAACTTTGATTTCCTTGGTGCCGCCCAGGCGTCTAAAGCTCATTTCTTCCAAAACACGCAGAAGTTTGATTTGCGTATCCGCGGGCATTTCACCGATTTCGTCTAGAAAAAGGGTGCCGCCGTCGGCCATCTCAAAGCAGCCCGGCTTTTCCTTGAGGGCGCCGGTAAAAGCGCCCTTTTCATGACCGAACAATTCGTTTTCCAGAAGTTCCCGTGGAAAGGCAGAGCAGTTTATGGCGATAAACGGACCCTCCACGCGGCTGCTTTTTTTATGAATTGCGCGCGCGACCAATTCTTTTCCAGTACCGCTTTCGCCGGTAATCAAGACATTCGCAGAGGTGTCTGCTACCGCTTCAATTAAGTGGTAAACTTCGTGGATTTTGTCGTCCTGACCAACCATCTCTTCGTAGCGAGATAGACTTTTAATTTCTTGTTCCAGCTCTCTATTCTTTATCACCAGGCTTTGATGTTCTAGAGCTTTTGCGATGATTGTCCGCAGTCGGTTGGGGTCTACGGGTTTGTCTAAGTAATCGTAAGCGCCGGACTTGATTGCTTTCACGGTTGCTTCGGTACTTCCTTTGCCGGATATCATAATTACAGTTGTGGGCAGACCTATTTTCTTGATCTCGGTCAATACTTGCAATCCGTCCAACCCGGGCATGACTAAATCAAGGAGGGCGATATCAAATGCCTTCTCTTTTATCTGTTTTAGGGCATCTTTGCCATCACTCACCGTTGTCGTTTCATATCCCTCTAATTGGAGTAATTCTGCAAGACCTACCGTGATCGCGGGTTCATCGTCAGCGATAAGGATTTGATATTTCAAATTCTTTGCCATCGTTGTTTTAAAGTGCTTGCAGGGAAATGGTTATCATGGTTCCCTTGTTTAATTTGCTCTCCAATTCTATTGTTCCGCCATTGGCTTCCACAATTCGCTTGCTAATCGGCAAGCCCAGACCACTGCCATTTCTTTTGGTTGTAAAATAGAGATCAAAAATTTGCTGCAATTGCTCTTTAGCAATCCCTATGCCGGTATCTTTAATTGAAACGAAAACTTTCTTTGGTTTGCCCCAGGACCGAATATTGATTTTGCCGCCCTCGCCGGTTGCATGAACCGCATTGATGAGCAGGTTGTGAAGTGCCTGCTGCAATTGTCCCCGGTCAATCAGGACATCGTTTAAATTCTTTCCTAGCCGTGTTTCAATGCTTATTTTATATTTTTTTGCCTCAGGGGACACCATCTCGCAAACATCTTTGATGAGAGTATTAATTCCGAGTCGTTCTTTCCGCGGCACCCCCGGGCGAACATAGCTTAGAAAGCCTTGAATCACCTCCTGAAGATGGTCAACTTCATGTTCGAGAATTTCGGAGTGTTTCAGGAGATCTCTTTTCGGTTTAGATTTTTGAATTTTGGTTTTTAAGACATCGAGATTAATTCCCAGCGCGTGTAGAGGATTCTTCACTTCGTGTGCCATCATGTCCATAAAACGAGAAAATGTTTTCATTTCATTAAGTAAAGCGTTTCTTCTTTGCACGGCGTTTCTTTGCACCGAATCCAATTGCTCCAATCTTTGCAGGGCAAGGTTTACTTTTTCATACACTTTCGCGAAGGGATCGTCTTTTGGGACTCTCAACCGGTAACCGTACTTTCTTTTATCGATTTGGATCATGGCTTTTTCAATGTGGCGCATCGGAGAACTCAAAACTTTGGACCAAATAAGCGACAAGAAAATCACAACCAAAATTCCCGCAAACCCAAGTAAGTACCACTTTATTTTCAAACTATGCACGATACTGCCAATTCGCACAACTGGATCTATTCTCAAAACGCAGATGAGATTTTTTTGGGTAGAGATCAGCCAGGACGCTTCAAAGTTTCCCGAGTTCTTTATTTTACGAACTGTTATTTCTCGAGCCACTGATTTTGTTAAACTATCACTCGAAGCAGGTGCCGCAGAATTTTTCGGATACAGAGAAAACAGGATCTCCTTTTTTCCATTGAGTAAAAAGATTTCTTCAATTTCCTTGTAACTGCTTAATTCGTTTAAAAGGTATTGTCGGATTTTTTTATCACTTGCCTCGGACCATTTACCTGAGGAGTCAAGCTGATTGCCGGCAGAGTTCAGAGTCGATTTGACTTTTTCGGCCAGCAGGTAAGCATTTTGCTCACACAGTACATTTTGTAATGAAGAAAGTCCCCAATAAGAAAAGTAAACCGTGAGTCCGAAAAATAAGCCGAAGAAGACTAATAAAATCGTCAATTGTTTCGGGAGTAACCTCATTGCCTTTAAATAAGATTGTATTAGAGGAGGAATTATAAAGGACAAAAATAACGCCGCCGGGTTAGAATGTCAAGAGAAAAGTCCAGCTGTAAGTTCGAAAGTGGTGGGGAGAAAACGATAGATTTAGTGGAGTAAGTCTGGACAGCAATTTCTTCGCCCAGAAACCGATTCTATTTTTTGATATTTAGTTCTTTGAAAACTTTATCGGCTATGATTTTGAAAATTTCACGCTGGAAATAAAACCCTTCTCTGATGCGGTTTTGGATTTCGGTTAATCTGGTCTGGTCGAGACCGCCAAATTCACTCATTTTTCCTCCTGATTGGGTTCCGTGGGGTTAATAACGTTCTGAACTCCGTCTCAAGTCAGTGTTGTTGCCTCATTTCCTCCTTGATGAGTTTTTTTTCTTTAGAACTATTCACCCCCTAAGTGGTCTTGGCGGACAAAAATATATTCAGGAGTAAGGTTCATTGTATCAATTACTTAACATATCGGTTGATTATTACAATGCTTTAAATAAAAGTTCAGTTTTTGCAACATGGGGATATAAATAAAAGAGCCGTCCATAAAGAACGGCTCGGAGGAGGAAGGAAATTGTTAAAAATTATCTCTTTTAATTTCGCTTACGGTTTGGGTAAAAGAATTGTTTCAATTAAGCTGAAAAAAGTTATGAGCCTACTTTTACGAGTGAGGAGTTTCTAAAATAAACTTTTGGTTGGTTTTTTGAATTTGTTCGAAAGCAGCGCGGCTCGACTTTATCAATCCTGGTGTTCTGTAGATCCGCCATAGTGGGATAGAAGACATTTAGGCAAAATTCTATGCAAGTCAAGATATCTATTTTACCGAGGTCTTTATTTAGAAAATAGCGGGTGTGGAATTTTAGTGGCTTATTGCCAAATTGCCAACCCCTTTGCTTTGCATCAATTTTTCAATCTCTGCAATTTCACGCGGTACATCTTTGCTCAAATTCTCAAATCCGCAAATCCGCTTTCCGTCACTACAATGTCATCCTCGATGCGTACACCGATGTCCATATACTTTTCAAGGCGCGATTTTATTTTGGCGATTTCGTTTTTGGAGTATCCTCGTTCCTGCATCTTTTCAAATACGTCGGTGCGAACGTAAAGTCTGGGTTCAACAGTAAAGGCCATGCCCGGTTCCAAAGTCACCGACTCGCCATTTTGCGTATAAGCACCGACATCATGAACTTCCAGCCCTATCCAGTGTGCATAATCCGTGGAGAGAGAACATCCGGTAATCTTCTTTATCTTTAATAAATCCAAGTTTCACCAAACCTTTTCCGAGATATCATTTATAGCCTTATCCAATTCGCTCTTCATGATACCCGGCTTGACCATTTTTATTGCGGCGCTTTGCGCATCCAGAACGATTTGGTAAATCTCTTTTTGTTCTGTGCTGAATTTACCGTTTGCTGGGACTGTGCGGGTAATGTCTGCAGAATAATAGCCGTACTCAGCTGCGCAATCCATCAGGACCATGTCGCCGTCTTTGATTTTTTTATTGTTCAGGTTGTAGTGTAAAATCGTGCTGTTATAACCGGACCCGACGATACAATTATAGCCATTCCGCGGCGACCCGTTTTTTCTGAACACACATTCAAAATACCCGCCTGAATCTCATGGTTGTACATTCCCGGTTCAACTGATTTTATGGCCTCAAGATGGGCCGCAACCGAAATGTCAATTGCTTTCTTCAACCCCATTTTCCAGTCACCGTCATCTTTGATGAGCCGCATCTGATCGAGGAACGGTGCCGGATCCGTGATTGCCCAATTACCGCCGCTGCGCCGTTCTACCAATCGTTTTCGGAGGAGATTGTCGGTCTCTGGGTTAATTCAAAATGTGTAGTAAATTTGGTCGATCGAATCGTATAAAACTAAAAATGGTACGATTGAAGTCTTCGATGTAAAGCGATGTATCTGCCTTAAAGGTCGACATGGCCCCTGCAACGCCGGCGCGCGGACCGTCATAAGTCTCGCCGCGGCGATCGCGCTTCCGTACATACATGATATATTTGTACTTCGGGTGGGAGGGATTGATAACCAGCATTGATTCAGGCTCTTCGAATCCACTCAAATAGTAAAAGTTGCTTTCCTGACGGTAGGGGTACTCAATGTCTAGATTTCTCAAATATATCGGTTTACTCGGGAAAATTGCAATGCCATTCGGGTGTATTTTTCCATAAAAGCAGCACGTCGATCTGCGAAACCCAGCATGTCTTTTTGTAGGGGTTGAGAATAAACAGTCGTTGTAAGCAGAAGAAATAGAAATATGACTCGTTCCATTGTGCCTCCTGAAAATTTGCTCAATATAATCTTTAGATAACAAAACAGCGAGGACATTTTCCGTGGCTGAATTGAACCCAAAAAAGAGCGGTGGGAATGAAGATTCCGGTTTGTCTGGCGGTAGGCACGGTGTTACTTTTCTTGGTTTTTCTGTCGTCAGTAATTGCAGTTAAGCAAACGAGGAAAACCCGACCCTACATAGAAAGTATGACATGAAAGCTCGGTTGTTGATTCATAGTCGAGTTTTTTGGATGTTTTCGTTGAGACCCGACACGCTTTTATAGACCATTCCCGGCAGATATTAGCTTAGCTTTTGCTAGATCACTAATTAATCGTCCAAACCAATTAATTTCAGCAGCGGAATATGTGCTGTGAGTTTGAGCGTTTTTGATTGATTGCCGAATGATTCTTCAATGCGGGAACACTTGCGAATTTGCCCAAAATCCTAATCACTAGAAGGGTTTAAAAAAAGAAATAACAACTACAGGGTACTATGGGTGCCGTCACAATAAGGCTTGTTACCGCTCTGCTTGCAACCACACCAGGCCACTGTCTTCTTTTCAGTGATTTCCTCGATGATTGGTGAAAACTCAGTTCCCTTATGCGAACCGTCACAGAAAGGTTGATTTTGAGAACGGCCACAGGCACACCAGGCATATTTTTTGGGTTCCATTTCAATTACATAAGGATTCTTTTGGGCGATCTTGGGATTAGGCATTTTTGTCTCCTTAACCATTTAGGGTTGGAATCGCAAAACGGATTATTTGAGTTAAAAATAATCTAAATACTTTGAAAAAGCAAGATGTTTTTATTTGAGGAATATTTTTACGGAGGATCTGATAAAAGTTGCAAGTTAAAGCAACCTGAGTTCGATATAAAAAATCAAAGAGCAAAAACTTACATATACCGTCATTCCTGAATCTATTAAGCCGGAATCTGGTTGTAAGACGAAAAGATTCCTGTCTGCAATCCCAGGCTGTTGCAGATTCATCTTTTTGCCACTGATGAACACGGATTCTCACAGATTGTTTGACGAAAACGACCTTTCCTTAATAATATTTCAGATAATCAGTGGAAATCAGTGGCTTAAGTCTTATTTGCAAAACCCTGCTGCAATCCACAGGAATGACATTGGACGGGTCGTTTTGGTCTTTGACCCTCATTTTATTCCTTGCGGCGAACTGACGTTAAAGCAGTTTGACAGCCTTGTCTATTTTTTCTTTGATATCTGTGCGGTGAGGACTTACTTTCAATACTTTTTTCCATTCGCCGACTGCCTGGCCATAGGAGCCTTGTTTTGCATAAATTAAACCCATGTTTTCATAGTCGGATTCGCTCTCAAATTGCAATTGTTTCAATTTTTCAAAAGCTTGCTTCGATTCGTCAAACATCTTATATCTGAAATAAGTAATTCCCAGAAAACTGTAAGCCTCTTTGAATTTAGGAAAAACCTTGATCGCAACTTTGAAACTACTAACTGCTGCAGCAAAATCTTTATTGCGATAGTGGTTGATACCTTTTTTAAGTAAGGTATTTTTTTGCTCATCCTGTTTTTTTTGCCTAACCTTGGCTTCGGGAGGCTTACTTCCGATAACCTGGGTTCCTTTTACCGATCTGCCATTTTGTGTTTGCGCTTTGAGAAGTTTCTCGGCTTTTTCAATTTTTCCTTTAATATCCGGTCTATCATCATTTAGGTCTAGTGCCGATTTCCACTCTTTAAGCGCTAATTGATAGACGCTCTTTTTTTCGTAGATCTGGGCCATGTTCTCATGGGCAATCGACTCGCCGGGGTACTTTTTCATATATTGTTCATAAACCGTAAGCGCGTCGTTCATCATGTCATTTTTAAAATAAGCGTTCCCCAACAACAAGTAAATATTTTTTGAATCAGGTTCAATTTTGAGCAAATTTCGAAATGCGATAATCGCATCTTCATATTGCTTTTTTCGATAGTATTTAACGCCAGCCCTGAGAAAGGTCTCTGCTTTTTCAGCAGGTCTTAGTCTGGATTCGGGATCAACCACCCCGGGTTCGTCAGCGCGTTCAGTTTTTATTTTCTCAGAAACATTATCTTTCAGTTCAATTTTGACTGGCTGGCCGGCAAGTTTTTCACTTATTCTTGATTCAGCCTGCTGGGGTTCCCGAGCAGGCTCATCTTTCTTTGAGGTTAAGTTGTGGACTTGCTTTATCTTTGAAAACAAATCCTCAATAGATTCGACCAGAATCGAGTCGGCTTCGGTTTCAATGTCGGTTTCTGTTGGAGTTTCCTCTTTTTCAGTTTGAAGCGGTTCTTTTTGTGCAGGCGCAGAAAGAAGTTTTATCTCTCCCTGCGGTTTTTCCAGGTCTTCACTTTCTAAACTTTCTTCGGTTGCAATCTCTTCTTCAGTTCGTACTTTCGGTCCTTCCTCAATTGCTTCAACTAAGCTCTCTGAGACTTCTTCTTTCCTTTGTCCGGGGGGTGTTTTAGCAGATGTATCATCCTCCGTTGTTCCAATTTTGGCGCCGACAAAGTCGTCAAAAATTGCATCAACTAAAGAATCGGAAATGTCTTCGATTTCG
>SMXC01000177.1 GCA_004356825.1 Caldithrix sp. | reverse complement strand
ACCATGTCATCTCCTTCGCGTCATTGAATCGAAAATTGCATCCCCCAAAACAGATCTGTGAGGCAAACCATTTCTGGACTTTTGGGAAAGAGAGAACAAATCAGGTTCTTTGAAGAGGGGGCGATGCTACTGAAAATTTAAGTTGCAAAATATGATTATAATAAGTACAATATATGTACATATTATGATTTTAACATTGAGGTGTGCCGCCATGAATATCAATTTTGCTAACAAGGATGAAAGTTTCATCAAATCTAAAGTAACCCAGGGCTATTATAGCAATGCAACCGAACTGGTAAGGGATGCCGTTAGAAAAATGCGCGAAGAAGAGGAGCGGCGAGCCCGTTTCCTGGCCGCTGTGAAAATCGGAGAGGAGCAGTTAAAGAAAGGGAAGACTATTCCTTTTAGCGATGAATTGATGGATGAGATTGAAAAAACAGCCGTGGACAATGCCGCGCAGCGCAGACCGATAAATAATCCCGATGCCCTCCCATAAAATTTCCCAGGTTATTCTAACCCTGCAAGCCAAAGAAGACCTGCAGGACATTTTGCAATACACCGAACAAACCTGGGGCCCTTCTCAGCGAAGGAGATACGCCAGTCTGCTCGGGAAGGCGATTAAGAGCCTTTACACAACACCGTTACTTGGACACAAGTCTGTAGTTTTAGGCAGAAACTACCGGACATTGCACATGGAAAAACATCTCGCTGTTTACAAAGTAGAGGAAGATGTTGTGACTATCGTTCGAGTTCTTCATCAAAACCGGGATGTCGAACGACATTTGTAAAGTTGTCCAATCGCACGCTCTCGCGTCATTGAATCGGGGATTGCATCCCCCAAAAACAGTTGGGTTGGGTTCGCCTTTTTGAACCCAACATTTGGGCAGGACTCATACCGTTAATATAGCGGCTTGCTTCGCAAAAACATGTCCCGAGCCAGCCGCACTCAAACCGTCAACCCTCATTTCTACCCCGGCAATTGCTTCTTTGCCCGGAGCAGGCTTAACAGAATGATTACTAGCAAGGGTAACATACCAATATTTACCGCCCGCTAACCAAAACTGTTCTGAATAGCTTCGGAGTCCTAAGAAAAGCTGACATCCCCTGCTAATGGTTCTTTTACAGAATTTATTCAAATTGACAAATGGATTTAGATTTCGTAAATTGTTTCCGTGAAGCAAAAAGTCTATGTTGTTTCAGATTGAAGGAACCGACTCGTAGCACCTGAAACATTTTCCCCAAAAACGTCTCCCCCCCTTTTGATTGACTTTGAATTTTAAAAGCCTTGTGGCATCCTAAAAATATATTACCATCAACCAAAATCATTGGACATAAATCTAGATACGCCAACGGCGTTACACACTCCACAGCCCAGTAGAGACGCCATGCATGGCGTCTCTACGAACAATCAATCAAACCCCTAATGACCGATAAATACCAAAACAAATACCGAATCGCATCCGCCCGCGCGCCCTGGTGGGATTACGGCCGCCACGCCGCCTATTTCGTTACCATTTGCACCAAACACATGCAACACTATTTTGATCATATTGACGACGGCGTCATGCATTTGTCGAAAATCGGCAAAAGTGATCCACATCTTGCGGCATGGCCAATCGTTATAACTGCGCGGAACTGTATGGCCTGATTTCTACCGCAGTAACTGCCTCCTCGCCCAGAACAGGCTTATCAGAATGATTAACAGCAAGGGTAACACAGAGATATTTATCGCCTGCCAACCGAAACTGGTCTGAATGGCGCCGGCGGATAGCGAGGCCGCAGCAACCGCGCTAAAAACCATAAAGTCGTTCGCAGACTGGGTTTTGGCACGTTCCTCCTCACGATACGTTTCCGTTAATAAAGTACTCGCCCCAATGAAAAGAAAGCTCCAGCTAATCCCAAGCAATACCAGAGCCGTCCAGAAATGGCCGACACTGGTTCCACTCAGGTTAATGACCACGCAGGCGAACCCCGCCAAAACACCCGTCAGCATCACATAAAAAAGACCGAAGCGTTTGATCAGGTGGCCGGTCACGAATGCCGGCGCAAACATACCGACAAGGTGCCACTGAATGACAAAAGAAGTATCTTCGAAGAGATGCGCGTGGCTTTGCATCGCCAGCGGTGTTGCGGTCATGACCAGCGACATGATGGCATAACTCAGCATGCCGCAGATCACGGCAACAACGAACTTCGGCTGCCTGGCAATGGCTTTCAGAGGCCGTGCGGGTGTCTCAGATCGTGCGTGCGAGTTCTCAGATTTTCGAGGAAACGCAAAGAACGAAATAGCAACGAATGACAAAACATAAAACCCGAGTTGGGCGGCATAGCTGCCGGCAAACGGCGCGTCCGGCACCAGCTCGCGTGTAAGCTCCGCCACGTTCGGTCCAACGAAGGCTGCTGCGATCCCGCCGGCCATGACATAGCCAACCGCGCGGCTTTTGTGCGCGTCATCTGATACATCCGCGGCGGTAAAGCGATAATAATTTCCGAATCCGTTAAAGACACCGACCAACGCAACGGCGAAAACGAACAACCAAAACTCTGCTTTGATAATGGCAACCGTGGCCAGGACGCTGCCGGTCGCACCGAACAGGGTTGCAATCATAAACCCCCTTTTTCGGCCGATACGCTGCATCAATAAAGCAGCGGGCACTGTGGTCAGCATGACCGCTACCATTGCCAGGGCTTGCGGCAATGTTGCCAACGATTTGTCCGAAGCTATCTCCAGGCCGACCAAAGCAGATGTGGCACCAATCAGAGAATTAGAGCTCATCATCAGTGCCTGGCATACGGCCAGCAGGGGAACGTTTCGACTAAAAGAGGTCATGGGCCAGTTTAATTCGATGCCAGCGGAAGGGGCAGCGGCAGCGGCGACCGCACCTGCCAATCGCGCTGGGGAAATGGAATCTCAATATTGTTAGCGCGAAATTTTCGCACAATTGCACAATTGATATCGGAGCGAACCTCGTTATACTTTTGGGGATCTTCAATCCGGATACGCAGGCGCATATCCCACGCCGAATCACCGAAAGACATCAAAAGCACGTCAGACTTTGGCGCTTTCATAACGTCTTTGCACTCGTCAGCGACTTCATGTAACGCCTTCAGTACCCTATCTAAATCCGAGTGGTAGGAAACGCCAACATCAATATCCAGACGCACTTTGATATCCCCGTGCGACCAGTTGATGACATTTGTTGAGATGAACTCCAAATTGGGCACAATGATAGCAACGTTGTTCAAGGTCCGCACGGTCGTTGAGCGGATATTAATTTCCTCAATATCTCCTTCGTCGTACCGGCAACGGTTACCCGATCGCCAATCTGCACGTGGCGCTCGAAAAACAGCATGATACCCGAAATGAAATTCGAAGTCAGATTTTGCAGCCCAAAATAAAATCCAACATTCAATTTCCGAAATCCAAAAAACTCCAAAAGCCGGGTAGCACTTGTTTTTGGTAATTGCTGTTTGAAATTGGACATTTATTTAGGATTATTTTTTTGAAATTTGGTATTTCCGGCTTGTCCGGGTTCGGGTTGACAATTTTTGTTTAATTCAAATCTCCTGGTACAAGCAAAGCTACTGACCAATTTCCAGAATCACAGGATAAGCCCACCAACCCTCCGTTGCGAAACCTTACTACTGTCCGTTCGGAATTTCCAACTAACAACCGGCTAGCCAAACGATTAAGGAACGGCAAGTGACCGACGATCATAATGGATTGGCCTTCCTGTTCGAGGATACTCGCAACCGGCTCGACATCATCATTGGGTGCAATTCCAGAAACTGCGCTTACATTTTTCTTCAGATTGAGTTTCTTCGCGAAAATTTCCGCCGTCTCAGCAGCACGGCGCTTGCCGCTATGACGAATTTGCTCGATTCTTAACCCGGTTTGCGCTGCCCAAACGGCAACTTTCTTAACATCCCTCCTACCCTTTTCTGTTAAAGATCGCTCCGGGTCCTCTTCTTTCGATTTTGCTTCGCCATGTTGTACTAAGTAAAGCATTTTTTTCTGCATTCGGTCCTCACATTGTAGAAAAATTACCCACCCGCACGCTTAACCCCATATCCACCTGCGGTTAAAATCTCACCTATTTTATCTCGAAAATCACCTTGAATCAAAACCTCGCCGTTCTTAACCGTGCCGCCCGCGCCGCACCGGGTCTTTAAAGTTTTGCCTAACTCTTTTAGATCCTCCGCTGAACCAACAAAGCCGCTAATCAAAGTCACTGTTTTGCCTCTGCGGTGCTTTTTCTCCAACCGGACCTTAAGGATCTGTCTTTCCGGTGCGAGTGTAACCGGCTCAATCTTTTCCGCTTTATCCAGCACAAAATCGGGTTGGGTAGAATAAACTGTTCTATATTTTTTTTGCAAATTAACTGCCTTTTATACTTGTGAATGCATTTTCACGCGTTATGATAGCAAAAAATATCCTGAAAGGCAAGAAAGTCCAAGCAAGGAATGCAACCCACCTGGTTAGTTACAAACGCAATTTGCTTTGCAGGGCATGTGAAAAAAAGCTTGAAATTAATCTTAAAAAGCCGTAAAATCTGGTTATTCAGTTTAGAGCTCATGCGACGAAAAAGAATATAGCAATTAATCAATCAAGATACCTAAGGAGGAGTCATGCCCCAGGGAACTGTAAAATGGTTTAATCCCAGGAAAGGATTTGGTTTTATTACATCTGAAGATGGAACTGAAATATTTGTTCATAAAAGCGATGTCGATTATCTTGGCCATAGAAATCAGCTGGCAGAGGGGTTAAAAGTCACCTATGAAGTTGAAAAGTCGCCGAAAGGCCAAAAAGCGATCAAAGTTCGAACACCGGATGCAGCCACTTTTTAAACAAACGAGTCGTTGTGATCAAAATAAATCCCAAAAATGGTTCCGAAGAAGCTGATTCAATTATTTCTTTGAGGCTGTCGTCCTGCTCCTGCCCACGATTGGCTATCATAGATTTCCACAAAATATTTTTACCTTCAACATGATTTACAGCAGTGATTTCAGTTTTTGATTCATCACCGGCTTGCCAAACCCACACCGCTGATGACCAGACCACTACCTGCAAGAATCCTCCAGCTCAACAGTTGGTCCAGAACCAGCCAATCTAAAAACAGCGCAACCAGCGGGATGACAAAGATAATGAGCGAAGCCGTAGTTACTTTAACTTGCCGGATCAGCCAGTAATAAGCAACAAAGGCGACGCATGAACCTACAATCGAGAGATAAAAAAGTGAGCCAATCGATTTAACAGTGAATTTAAAATCTCCAACATTTTCGAAAAGAAGGCCGACCGTCAGTAAAGAGACAGCCCCACAAATCATTTGCACAACAGTTAATACAATCGGATCAAGCGATTTGGAGTGCTTTTTGATAGTGACATTTGAAAAAGCTGTAACCACAGCACTCACTACAATCGCTGAAGTTCCCAGAAGTATGATTGTATTTTCGAGTTTGATGCTGTCAACATAAATAACCGCTATCCCGCTGAAGCCGACTATCGAGCCAACTATTTTTTTAACAGAAAAACCATCGTCGGTTATCATGAAATGTGAAAAGATAAGAACGAAAAAAGGGAACGAGCTAAACAGCACGGCGGTTAGGCCGGCAGAAAGGTATTGTTCGCTCCAGTAAACCAATCCATAGGCAACTGAGACAGCGAAGGTTCCAGTATAAATCATGATTGATAAAACTCGCCAATCTCTCGGAAACTGCAATCCTTTTAACTTCATAAAGGGGTAAAGCAAAACCGCCGCCAGAAGAAAGCGCGCCCCTGCCGACAAAAACGGCGGTGCATCATCCAGACCTATTTTAATGAACAACCAGGTCGATCCCCAGATGAAGCAGAGCATGATGAAAACCAGGATCGGCAAAGTGTTTTTGTTTGACAAATAATGACTCCCTTTTATAAGGTTTTCAAAACAATCCCAAAACGATAGTCCGAAGGCATCTCGCCGAGGACAGGTGCTCACGAAAATTACAAGAATGATTGGCCAGAGGTCTTCCTACTATATATTTCGGACAGTCCATCGAAAGTCGTTTAAAAATCCATTTAAATGACTTTGCCGAATCCTTTCATAATACAAACCCGCAAGGACTAAATCAACAGAGTCAGTTAGGTGACTCAGTAGTGATGGGGTCGATAAATAACTCTTCATTATAAAAAAACCGGGGCTCTTCCTTTCTCAAAAAAGGAAGCAAAAATAGTATGAAATTGTCAAAAAAATCTTTATCTTTTTACAGGAATACTAGGGAAACATAAACAAGGCTTAAATCGTAACAAACAACTGGCTATTCAACCTAAAATTCAATCAGTTACAAAATTTCAGTCTCAGGAGAAAATCATGGTTAGAATGTTGACAAAATTGTGTCTAATTCTTGCTACCGGCGCCTGCCTCGTAAATATTAATTGTTCGGGTGGCGATGCACACAGCGGCGATAGCGATCAAATT
>SMXC01000176.1 GCA_004356825.1 Caldithrix sp. | reverse complement strand
TCTCAGCAGCATCTATGATTTTGTCAACTTTGTCAAACGTGTCTCGAATGGAATGTACATGACCACTTTTGAAGTCTTCGAGCCCTCGTGCAACTTTACGCATGAACTCAATCTCATCTTGCATTTCTTGAAATTTTTCAGCAGACAGTAGGACAGCAGCGCTTTTGCCGTGTTGTGTCAAAATAATAGGCTTTTTATGCTCATTTAACTCTTTAATGTACTCTTTCATCTTGTTTCTGAAATCAGTCAAAGGCCGAATGTTATTGACATCTATCGTTTCCATTTAAGACTCCAACTTATGAATGTTTACATAAATATGACTTTTAAACGTACATAATAAAACCATTTTAAGCAAGTTAAATCGTACTGTCTGGATGAATTTCTAAAACTCAGGAGCAAAATATGTTTAAACCCGAAACCTATATCGAAAGACGCCGCAAACTCAAAGAGCAAATTAAATCCGGACTTATCATCTTTTTAGGCAATAATGAAAGCCCCATGAACTACACGGACAACACCTATCTTTTCAGGCAAGACAGTTCGTTTCTGTATTTCTGGGGCTTAAATTCGCATGGATTGGCGGCCACAATCGATGTCGAAGCGGACAAAGACACCCTTTATGGAAATGACCAAACAGTAGATGACATCATCTGGATGGGACCGCAGCCAATTATGCAGGAGCGAGCGCAAAAGGTAGGTGTGGAAGCAACTGCGCCGTTTGACCAGTTTGCAGAGGACATTAAAAAAGCACTTCAACAGGGCAGAAAAGTTCACTTTCTACCGCAGTACCGCCATGAAAATATGATAAGTCTGTCGTCCATGCTTGAGATTGAAATTCCCAAATTAACTGATTCCACTTCAGTCGACTTGATCAAGGCAGTGGTTGAGCAACGATCAGTTAAATCAAAAGAAGAAATCGACGAGATAGAATCAGCGCTTGAGATTGCTTATGAAATCCACACTTTTGCCATGAAAGAATCAAAACCGGGAGTTGTCGAACAAGAAATTGTTGGCAAAATGGAGGGGATCGTGCTTGCAAAAGGCGGTCGTCTGGCGTTTCCGGTGATTTTTTCCCGGCACGGAGAAACGCTGCACAACCATTATTATGGAAACACGCTGCAAGACGGAGACATTGCGGTTTGTGACGCCGGCGTTGAATCAGCCGCGAACTATGCCGCCGATATTACCCGAACCATTCCCGTATCCGGTAAATTTAGTGACCGGCAAAAAGAAGTTTACGAAATCGTGCTCACCTCGCAAGAGCAAGCAATTGCCGCCATGAAGCCTGGGGTTAAATTCAAAGATGTTCACTTCATTTCTGCCAAAGAAATCGCAACTGGATTAAAAAACATTGGCATCATGCAAGGCGACCCGGATGAGGCAGTTGCCGCCGGCGCACATGCATTGTTTTTGCCGCACGGCCTGGGTCATATGATGGGCCTCGATGTCCATGACATGGAAAACCTGGGGGAGGATTATGTGGGTTATGATAACGAGGTTCAGCGAAGTGATCAATTCGGTTTGGTTTCCTTGCGAATTGGCAAACGGCTTAAAACCGGATACGTTCTAACTGTAGAACCCGGGATCTATTTTATTCCGGATCTCATAAATAAGTGGAAAGCTGAGAATAAATTTGCTGAGTTCATCAATTATCAACAAGTCGAAAAGTACAAAGACTTCGGCGGTATCCGCATTGAAGATAATGTCGTGGTTACGGATGACGGGCATCGCATTTTAGGCAACCCGGGCCCGAAGACAGTTGCCGATGTCGAGGAAATGGCGTCTGGTTAAGTTTCGAGATTTTCTAAACCATGCGGGTTTTAGAAACCTGCATGGTTTGGGCAAGATCCTTCAAGTTTAAAACAATAAATAAGAAAAAAGTCCCTTCGCCACAAGCTTTTCTTTCTGGTAGACCTCAACATCACAGAGGGCTACTTTTCTACCACGCTTAACAAGGTTTGCCTTTGCAAGCAAGTCGCCGTTTTCAAATAAGGCAGGACTTAAGAAATTTATTTTGAATTCGATGCTGGTCATGGATTGGTTTTCGTTGAGGTAAGGATGTACCGTATAAACGGCCGCCGTGTCGGCCAGGGTGCTGATAATGCCCCCGTGAACCACGCCGCCTTCCTGCAAGTAAGTTTTATCTAACGGCATCGAAATTTCCGCCTGTTTGTCTGAAGATGCAATCAAAGAAAATTTGAACAAGCTGTTAGCAGGGACTTTTGAAAAATTTTCGTCAGTCATATCGCAAACAATTAGTGATTGGGTTGCAACTCAGCATGAACGATCCGACCTATCCGAACAATAATCTCAGGCAGCGCTTCGATGTCTCTCAGGTTCGTCCGAAAATTCACGATGCAGGCCCGCAAAACGTATTTTCCCGCAATCATTGCGTTTGAGACGAAGGCCTCACCCCCTTCCTGTAAACGAGTCAGGATTTCCGTATTCAATTGATTGAGATAAGTCTCCCTTTCCTCATGAGTTTGTTTGAGCGCTTCCGGGACGTATCGAAAAGTGGTAATGCTCAGGTGATGAGAAAATGCTTGTAACTCCGGATGCTGATCCGCCAGTTGATAAAGTTCTTGAGCTAATTTGATATCATCCGAAATCATGCGTTCGTAGCCGGAGCGGCCGACCTGTTTTAAAGCAAGCCAGACCTTTAAAGCCCGAAAACCGCGGGAATTTTGCGGGCCATACTCATTATAAACAATGGTTGGCTCACCGCCAACTTCATCAAATTTGTAATAGGGCGGCTGATAGCTAAAGGTATCGCGGAGAATTTTCGAGTCACGAACCAGTGTACAGCCGGCCTCGAGCGGGGCATACAGCCATTTGTGTGGGTCGAGAGCGACTGAATCGGCCTCACTGAGGGCTTTTAAATCAGATTCGGCATCTGGCAAACAGGCGGCAAGCGCCCCGTAAGCTCCATCCGCGTGAAACCAGAGATCATATTCACGGCAAATTTTGGCAATCTCCACAAGCGGGTCGGTCACCCCGGTGCTCACCGAGCCGGCAGTACCCACAACCAGGAACGGTTTATCGCCACTTTTGAGATCATTGTCAATTTGAGCTTTCAGAAGATCAGTCTCCATCCGCAAATCAGCATCAGTTTGAATCCAGCGAATCGAGTCCGTGCCCAGTCCGAACATGTCGGCGGCTTTGTTGATCCAGGTGTGCGTTTCCGCGGAGGCGTATACCCGTAAGCGTTTTGCCTCCGGACTCGACTGCCCGATAGCACGAACATCCCAACCTGCTTTTGCATAACGGCCAGCCAAAAATCCTACAAAGTTGGCCATGTTGCCGCCACTAACCAGAAGCCCGCCGCAATCTACCGGATAGCCGACCATCTCAGCGATCCATTTGATAGTTTGCCTCTCGATTTCAGACGCAACCGGAGATAAGTTCCAGGCGCCGACATTGGGATTGATAGTGGCGGCCAGGAAATCTCCCAGGATGCCAATTGGAGCTGCCGATGAAGTAATATACCCCCAAAATTTTGGATGACCGTTGAACAAAGAGTGGTCAAATAATAAATTTGCAGTTTCTTTTAATAGAGTTTTTGCATCCGTGCCTTGTTGGGGCAGAGGCGATTCACCAAGCAAACTTCTTATTTTAGAGGGCGATTCACCCGTAGTGACCGGTCGTTCCGGCAAAGCTGCAAGAAAATCCGCAACTCGATCCACCAATTCATGACCTAGTTCACGGAATGCATCGGTGTTCATTTCAAGCGGAGCAAACCTGTCTGAATAAGTTTCTTTTTTACTGTCATCCATTTCATAACTCTCCAAATATCGATTTAGAACTAGGGCAGCGTTCTGCAAATAGCATAGCATTGAGGAAAGAAGTGTTTGGGTGTTTGGGTGTTAAAGGTGTTAAGGAATTCAACTATCAAAAATAAAATAACTTAGGAAGAAAAGTCTTTAACACTCTAACACTTCTAACACCTGAACACTGCACACCGACCCACGCAACGTTATTCCGAAAACGCTGCACTAGCTTGTTCTTTTTATAAACCCCAAAGTTACTTGAGCTAATTCAACACCCTTGTCTTCCTGCAGGAAATGGCCAGCCCTCTTGATTGTGACATGCTCTTGTCCTTTAGCGCCCGGCACTTGCTTCTGAAACACCCGATCGAGGCCGCGCATGATTGGGTCTCCGGAACTGAAAGCAGTGAGAAACAGCTTTTCCCAGGTTTTTAAAACTTCCCAGGCGGCACGGTTGGCTGGAGCTGCCGGATCATTTGGTTTCATGGGCACCAGCCTGGGAAAAGCGCGTGCACCTGCTTTATAGGATTTATCGGGAAAGGGAGCGTCATAGGCCGCTCTGATTTTGGGCGTTAGTTTCGTGACGCAGCCGGCATCGACGATCCTGCCAATCGGAAACCAGGGAGAATAAAGTGCATATATTCTCCAGATTTTGAAAACGAGATTGGGCGAGTTTTGGCCGGTTGGCAAAGCACCATTGCCAACAACAATTCGGGCAAAGCGTTCTGAATTTTCTGCCGCGAGCCGCAAACCAATTAAAGAACCCCAATCCTGGCAGACAAGTGTGATATTCTGAAGGTCAAGTTTTTCTAACCAGGCCGTCAGCCAATCCACGTGTCGTTGGTAGGTATAATCGGAAATTTTAGCGGGTTTGTCGGAACGGCCGAATCCCACTAAGTCGGGAGCGACCGCCCGGTATCCTGCTTCTTTAAATACAGGAATCATGTGACGATACAGGTATGACCAGGAGGGCTCGCCATGCAACATCAAAACCGGCGCTGCGTTCGGCGGACCTTCATCCACATAATGAATGCGCAGGCCGTCTATGTCAACATAGTTTGGCGGGAAACTGTAGTCCGGCAAATTCTCGAAACGTTCGTCCGGGGTACGCAGAATTTTCATGTAGTCTAAACCTTGCAGGTTTTTAAAACCTGCAAGGTTTGTTTACTAAGCCTCCTCCTCAATAAACGGCTTCCAGACGCTCTCCGGAGAAGCCGGCGTCAGCAGACTAACTATAAATAACGCAGAGAGCGAAAACAGTACCGACGGGATATAGCTTACTTCACTTCCCCGATCAGTTTTTTCATCGGTTTCATCAGTAGAAAGAAAAATCCACCACCTATTAGAGCCATCCAAGCGACATTGCCAAACAGGCCCGGCAAAGGCAGCGACTCAAACTTTCCGCCAGCCAGGCCGGCGATAAGATTGCCCAGCGCCGACCCCATGAACCAAACGCCCATCATTTGCCCGACAAGTGGTTTGGGCGAAAGTTTGGTGACGCTGCTCAAGCCAACCGGGCTCAGGCATAGTTCGCCCGAAGTATGCAAAAAGTAAGTGACGACAAGCCAGGTCATGGCGACTTTGTTTGTTGCGCTGGCGTATGTAGCAGCCCAGGCCATAACAAAAAAACCAGCGCCCAGAAAAACCAGTCCAAAGGCAAATTTTACCGGAATCGAGGGTTCTTTCGAACCAAGCCAGATCCAAAGTGAGCCAAAAAGCGGCGCCATGATAATGATAAAAAGTGGATTGACAGATTGCAGCCATCCGGCCGGTACCTCCCAACCAAAAAGATGGCGCTCGGTCAAACTGTTAGCGAACAAGTTCATCGACGAGCCTGCCTGTTCAAACCCTGACCAAAAAAGAGCTGCGCCAATGAAAAGAAAGAAAATCATTCCGATACGCATCTTCTCAGTCTTGCTCCACTTCTGAAAAATAAGGATGTACCCAAAGAACAATGCAATGGTCACCAAAATAAGATAAGCGGTGCCCTGTGCAAAGTTTACGAGGGTGAGATGAGTGATTCCGGTAACCTGCGAAATCCAGAAACCTGCGATAACAGCGGCAAGTACTCCAAGCGCCTTCCACAATATACTCATGGCTGCCGAGCGTTCTTCGCCATTGTTGCTTTTTAGTTTGCCGGCTTCGCCTAAATCCTTCAGGCCGAGCTTGTATTGAATCAACCCGAAAACCATACCGATACCGGCCGCACTGAAGCCAAGATGCCAGTTGATGTTTTCACCGAGATAACTGCAAATGAGCGGGCCGGCGAACGCACCAATGTTGATGCCCATATAAAAAATTGAAAAGCCGGCATCGCGCCGCGCGCCGCCTTCGGGATACAAATCAGCCACGATGGCACTCACATTCGGCTTTAGCAAGCCGGTGCCAATGGCAATCAGAATCAGTCCCGCAAAAAAAGAAAACTTAGTTGGCACGGCCATGCTGAAATGACCTACAGCAATGACGACGCCACCGATGAACACCGCATCACGTTGACCAAGAATTCGATCCGCAATCCAGCCACCTGGCAGCGCCAGCAAATAAACACCGGCTGTGTACAAGCCGTAAATCGCGCCAGCGGTCTCAGTGCCAAAACTAAAGCCGCCTTTTTCAATTGTCTCGGTCATGAATAAGATCAGCAATCCGCGCATGCCGTAATAGCTCAGGCGCTCCCACATTTCGGTAAAAAACAACGTTCTCAGACCAACAGGATGACCAAACATACTAGATTTCCTCCTTAGATTAATAAAATATTCGGATCAGGGAAGATACTGGAAAAGCCAACTTAAAAAAAATAGGTTACAAATTCAACACAAATCTCCGCGCATCATTTTACCAGTTTGTCCTCCGGATATTTCGTTTGACTAAAAAGATTCAACCTAATTTCTTGGCAGATGATTCGGAGGGGCGGGTAAATGCCCACTGAGATGCAATGTAAGCTGTTCCGGCACGTATAGAATTGTCTGGTTTCATCAGCCATTCTTTATCAATTTTGGGAATTGTTGAGAATAATTTTAGCAACTGGAACAGACGTTTGCATTAATCCAATTGATAACTCACCTTGAAGTCGCATCTTTATAAATGAAGGTCTGGAAAATATCGCGAGCGACATTTGTCGAAGTCACCATTAAAAATGTATTTCCGGTAGAAATAATAATGGCCACGCCGCCGGCAAACAAAAGCGAACCAACAATAGCGGGCATTTTTTCATAGCCAACTCTTAGAATGACCTCTTCGGCCATGGCCCGGTTGATCGAACCGTCGGCCAGAAAAAATCTTGGGTCATCCGAATAAATTGCGTAACCGACGACAGCTATCGCGCACATGATAAATTCGATCACGACCACACCGGCGAACATTCCCATAACCGCCTGTTTGGCTCCTTTCGCATCTTTGGCCGATGAAAATTTCTGGTAAACGCTGCTTTCGCTGAGCAAGAGTAAAAACGTTGGTAAAATGATACCCACGACCCACAAGAAATCGTGGCCTTCAAACAGGGACAAGTAAGCAGGATTTTTCGCTTCGATTGTACTGACAACTGCGTCCCAACCGCCGTGGGATGAAATCGCAAAGGGCAAAGTTAAACACATTGCTATGATCATGACGATGCCGTTAAAAATATCAATTGAAACGATCGATACCATCCCCGCCAGAACGGTGAGTCCGACGATGACAATACCTGAAATCAGCATGCCGGTTTCAGGGCTGATCGCGCCTTCGGTAAGGATACTGATGAACCGTCCGCCGCCTTTGAACTGGTATCCGGCGCTGACCATGTAAGCAATGATAATTGTTATGGTACCGAGGACTTTGGCAGTCCGGTTATAACGTTTTTCGAGTAAATCAGTGAGGGTGTATTGCGAGATCTTCCGAACTCTGGCAGCGACAAAATAGATAACCAAAATTCAAATCCAGGCGCCCATTGAAAACCAGAGCTCTGAAAAACCGGCCCGGAAACTCAAGCCAGCGGTGCCGAATAAACTGCCCGAGCCAATCCAGGTACAAACCAGAGTTGCGACCAGCATGTAAACCGGCACAGCCCGGCCGGCAACTACAAAGTCATCCTGAGTTTTCACTTTGCGGCTTTTGTAGACGCTGATTCCGACGAGAAAAGCGAGATAGACAGAAACCACAACGATATAAATCATAATTCCACCCTCCGTTTGGATGTTTATTCTACGACAGGAACCTAAATTTGTGGCTGGATATTAAATGGTAGTAAAATGATGAGAAAGATTCAACTTAATTTTTTGGCACACATTAATGTATTGGGCCCTATTAGGGTGTCGGAATTTCGCCACGGTCGCGTAATATCGGCCAATCGTTGGCAAAGTAAACGCTATCCTCTGCAGGAGCTCTGCAAACTCTTTCCAATTCTTGAGCCACGTCAATGAAAAGCCCGATGGAATCCATCCTGGCGAATTATTTTGATGCTTTTTGCCTCTTTTTCTTCTTTCGAACTTTGTCGATTTCCATCGAAACCTTCAGGCCACGGGTGCGCAGCGAAAACCACATAAGCCGTTTGCGATCCATTACAAAAAACCGCTTGCCGTATTTGTGCAGGGCGCTGCGATCGATATTGAAACCAAGTCCCGGTAAAGCAGGTGTTTGGAGTGTGCCGTTCTTGTGTTGAAACGACGTCTCAAGGAGAGCGTCCCGGCTCTCGACTGTCCACCCGGGCGGGTTAATTGGATATTCCAGTTCCTTTTCCTCCACAAATCCACTGGCGGCCATTAATTGTAAATTAACCGCGAACCCGATTCCGCTTGTCCAGGTTGTGTGGCGAGTACTTCAAACCATGCTCTCGGCAGAGTTTGGTTATTGCAAAGGTCTGGTCGATCCCGCCGGTAAATACTGCATCCGGTTGAAAAATGTCATAACACTTGCGCTCGATCATCATTCTCAGTTCCGGAAACGCGCCAGTGTGCAACTCGCCCCCGGCAATCGGAACCTTGCTGTACTTTGTAAGCGCGGTTAAATCTTCATAGCCATCCATAGGCAAAGGCTCTTCTATCCATGCGACCCCAACCTCGGCGCAGGCGTCGGCAAAACGTTTTGCTCGTTCCAAATCCCAAAGCGGTGCATCACCGATGGCAGTCACGCGCCAGGCCTGGTTGGCGTCGACACCGATTTTCATCTTGTCACCGATGGCTTTCGCAGTTTCGGTGACCTGTTCAATATCTACCGATTCATCAAAATCATGTACTCTCAGTTTAATAGTGCGAAAGCCTTCTGCATAACGTGCTTCCGCTTCCCGAATTCTTGCCGCCGGCTTTTTCACTTCCCCTGTGGAAGCGTAGAGCTTAACCGTGCATGGTTTGCCGCCAAGCAGCGCGTAGACCGGTTTACCGGCCAGTTTACCTTTAATGTCCCAAAAAGCCGGCGCAACCCAGTAATTGCGCCAGCCAACATAGGCCATTTCCCGCAACCGCTGCTGAATTAAATCAATGTCGGTAGCATCTTCTCCGAGTAAATAGAGGCCCAGCAATTCACCCAATCCAGCCCTTTCTCTTCCCATGGCAGGGCCGGCGCCGTAACCCTCTACTCCGTCTTTAGTGGTCACTTTTATAAGCGTAAAGCGATTCTCCGTTTGCGGGAAACCAGGAATCCAGCTCGGGTAAAACTTAGCCGGTAAAGGCGCCGCAACTTAGAAAAGCTCAATTCGTGTAATTTCGTTTATGGTTTATCTTCCTTAATTAAGGGAAGGTTGGGCCCCTCGTGAGTCAATTAGTCATCTTCAAAAGACGCCGTAACTGCACCTGCCGGATCAGCGCCCGTAATCGGGTTTGCCTCGGAAACGACCCCGCGTCTGGCAGGCAGGAACTCTGGGGCATTCTGCTACTTCGACCCCTGAACACGCTAACATGATATATTGCCCGGTTGTTTTGGGAACGTTGCGCTAGTTAGATGAATTTGTCTCAAAAACGAGCTTAAAAGTTTTAGGTTGGACATCCCGGTAATGAATACCGGGCGGCTTTTCAATCACTGCGGGGTGTTCGATACCGGGTGACCCCTTTACCCGGTTATAATCCAGATATGCAATAATATCATTCCGATTAAGTTGGGCAAGTAATTCTCCGCCACCTTCCAGGACCAGGTTTAAGGTTGATGGTCGGGGATAAACATTGACGTTTGGCGGCGCATTTCTGATGTTGACTGGAATACCCGTTAACGTAATTTCAACCAGCCTTTGGATGTCCAGCGAAATTTCAACCCGGTTTGTCGAAACAATTATTTTGTTTGAAGACTGCGAAACCAGGGAAATGTTTTGCTTCAAATTATCCGTAAGGTTTTTAAATTCAACTTCTTCGGTTGAGACAGAATTGATTTTTGAAACGAGGCTTTGGGGCCCGGAAATCAGCACTGAATCCGGGTTGATTTGTGCGTCGCCAACTATTGTGAAACCGGGGGCAACTTTGGGTTTTATATTACTGTTGACCGGGATTTTTTTTCTCTGAAAATCGTCAAGTATAACTCTAATCGAATCGGGCATGATAATCTCATTTGATTGAATCGCGCCGATGGGTCGGGAAAGAAATACGTCTCGGGGTTCAATGTGAAAAATCTTGCTTTGCCCAACGTCAAATAAGTCAAGTTTAATTCGCGCACCTGTACGAACCATGAGCGCGATCAAATCTTTACCTGTACCTTTTATTTTAACTTTAACGACTTTCGGTAAGTCATTCAAAATGACTTTGCCCGGTGGTGTGTTAATTACCGCTACCGGAACTTCTATGACATATTCGTATTCATTTTCTGTGATAACAAAAAACCAAATGACAATCGCAAATACCAGCGCGACTATTTTAACCTTATAATTTTTGAGAAATCTCACAGACATTTAATCTCTGCTCATTAAAAAAGGGTAACAGGAGACCCAATTACCCTCGATTATGTGCGTCTAAATATCTTTCTACTTCGAGGATTGCGCGAGTTGTTTTCCAAGGCTTACTTCACCGTTATCAATGCGAATATTAAATCCGCAGGCCGGATCCGTGCACACCCAGGCCTTATACATAAGTGATGATCCTTCACGACCATAATCGGAGAGCGGGATTAGAACTCCGGTTGAACATTTTTGACATTGCGGAAAATCTCTTTGCAATTTACTGTCCTCCCATAGTAAAGTAAATGTTTATGTATGACCGTCCTATTGGTTTGAAATAAAGTGGATTATTCCTTTACCACCCAGACTTTGATCTTCGCTTCAACCTCGGTATGTAGTTTAATTGGCACTTCAAACACGCCAAGCGCTTTCAAAGGTTCCTCTAACATGATTTTTCGTTTATCGATTTCAAATCCTTTTGAGGATAGCAATTCACAGATATTTTGTGAAGTAACAGCACCGAAGATTTTATCTTCCTCGCCAACCTGGACATTTGCTGTTAAAGAAACCTTCTTGAGCTTTTCTGCCACTAACTCAGCTTCTCGCTTATCCTTGGAAAGTTTAATTTTGTTTCTAGCTTTTTCCTGCACGATAACTCGCAGATTTTGTGGCGTTGCTTGAAGCGCAACTTGTTTCGGTATGAGATAGTTTCTTGCAAAACCATCTTTTACTTCAACTACTTCTCCAACTTTACCGAGGTTTTCATAATCTTCTTTTAAAATAATTCTCATTTATAAACCCTAATTTTTTATATATTAGAAAGAATTTGAATTGCAGCAGGCTATCTCGGTATTTCCACGACGTATGGAATAATGGCGAGATGTCTGGCCCTTTTAATCGCACGTTTTAGCATTCTTTGATGGTGTGCACACGTGCCTGAGGTACGTCTTGGAATAATCTTACCTTGCTCAGTGGTGAAGCGCAGTAGCCTCTTGTCGTCTTTATAATTGATATAAACATCACCATCTTCACAGAATCTACATATTTTTGTTTTCTTCAGCATACAAGTACAACTCCTATAAAAGTCAAACTTAATCTTTTAAAATCAAAATTGAATTCCAAACCATTGTTTTTTTGTTTCATTCGCATCTGTGGGAATAGCGTCTACTTTTTCAACGTCTGTACTGATTGGAATATCGGATTCTATTTCTGATGTCACTTCCGTCACCGGTTCAAAAAGAAAAGACTCCTCCTTTTTGCTTTGCCGGTTGAGAAATTGAATCCGTCGAGCTTTAATTTCGACGACATTATTATTAGAGCCCTCATCATTCTTCAAGTTACGGCTCTGGAGCTCGCCTTCAACCATCACCGCGGCGCCCTTGCTTAGATATTCAAAACAGCTCTCGGCTAATTTATACCAGGCAACAACTCCGACAAAGCAGACATTTTCTCTCCACTGACCGGTATTATCTTTATATTTGTGATTTGCAGCAATATAGAAATTTGCTACGGGAGTGCCATTGTTTGTTTTTCTTAAAACCGGGTCACCCGTTAAATTACCTGCTATCATGATGTTGTTTATGTCCGGCATTTTTAGATCCAACATTTAACCACCCTCCTGTTCCATACTTATAACTTTGCTACTCTTATCATAAAGTCGGTACAAATATAAAGCACGCCTTTGCTTTATTATTCCTTTGCCACAGAATCATCTGTCTCTTTAACTTCTTCTTTGACATCCTCAACAACCGCCTCTTCCTTAGAAGAATCGTCCTTAGAAGAATCGTTTTCATCTGGTTCGTCTTCTGTTTTTGTCTCTTCGGTTTTTGTCTCTTCGGTTTTTGTCTCTTCGGTTTTTGTCTCTTCGGTTTTTGTCTCTTCGGTTTTTGTCTCTTCGGGTATTACTTCAGCTTCAGTTGTTTCCTTTGCCAGTTTCGCCGCCTCTTCTCTTTTCAAGACCGCTCTAGGATCAGAAGTGATGGTTAGGAAACGCAAAATACCCTCTTCGAGTCTGTATTCTCGCTCTAATAAACCGGGGAGATTACCCGGACCCTCAAAGTGGATTTGATAATAATTCCCATACTGTTTTCGATTAATTTCGTAGGCCAATCTTTTTTTGCCCCAATCCTCAACTTCGCCAATTTTGCCGCCATTATTTTTGATGAAATTCTCCACCTTCGTAACAATATGTTCCTTATTCTCGGATTTTTGCAATGAATCGACTACAAAAGTTGTTTCATATTTACTCAATTTGGAAATCACCTCCTTAGTTAAAAATGGACACTAAGTTCTCTGAGATTGTACAGAGAACGCAGAGTTTTAAAAAATAATAAATTTTCATATTCGATCTTTTTTTCTCGTTTTTTGCTTTGTGTTCTTTGTGAGCCTCAGTGTACTCTGTGTCCACTATTTTTATATGAAAAGCGGTGCAAGTACCAATGAAATCACCGCCATAAGTTTTATCAAAATGTTGATGGATGGTCCAACCGTATCTTTTAACGGATCGCCAACTGTATCACCGATTACCGTAGCTTTATGGGTGTCAGACCCTTTACCGCCGAAATTGCCTTCTTCGACATATTTTTTTGCGTTGTCCATCGCACCGCCGGAATTCGCCATTTGAATGCCAAGCATCACGCCGGTGATCAGCGCTCCGACTAAAAGACCGGCAAGAGCTTCTGCCCCAAGAGATAAGCCGATCACTACCGGTGTAACAAGAGCCAATGAACCTGGCAGGAGCATTCCTTGAATAGCACCCTTGGTGCTAATGTCCACACACTTGGCTGAATCGGGCAAGACTTTCCCTTCCATCAAACCTGGAATCTCTCTGAACTGCCTCCGGACTTCTTCAATCATTTCGGAGGCGGCTTTACTGACCGCTTTGAATAACATCGAAGAAATCAGAAACGGAAACATACCGCCGATAAGCAAGCCCGCCAAAACCCGTGGATTTTTGATATCGGCGACATCGACATGCGCAGATTTCATATAGGCGACGAGGAGACCGAGGGATGCAAATGCCGCCGAGCCAATCGCCATACCTTTGCCAATTGCTGCTGTGGTATTTCCCACCGCATCCAGGTTATCTGTAATTTCCCGAACTTTTGGCTCCAATTTGGCCATTTCAGCGATGCCGCCGGCGTTGTCGGCAATGGGGCCGTAGGAGTCTACAGCGACCACCATTCCCGTCGTGGCCAACATTCCCACTGCCGCCATTGCAACTCCGTAAATGCCGGCAAAATAGTAGGAAAGCATAACCGCGATCGCTAAAGCAATCACCGGAACAGCGGTAGAAGCCATACCCAGAGAAATACCGCCGGTTACTGTTAACGCCGGACCGCTTTGGGATTCTTCCGCTAATTTTTTAACCGGGTTGTATTTCATTGAAGTAAAGTACTCACTAACAAAGCCTATCACAGCCCCGGAAACGACGCCGCAAAGCGTTGCATAAAAGGGACCCATTAACGAGTAAGCTTTGCCTTCTTCGGTAAATTCCGCACCAAAGTTTTTGACTATGAAATAAGTTGCGATTCCGGTTAAAGTAGCGCTGAGATACGTTCCGCCCATTAGAGACCTCTGTGGGTTTGATTTCCCAACAATCCGGACAAACATAATACCAACAATAGACGAAACGATTCCGGCGCTGGCAATGTAGAACGGTAGGAACTGCAGATTACGTACAACCGTATCCGCGGCGGTTAGCCCTATTAAAGCAGCGATTGCAAGGGAAGCAATGATGGATTCCACATACGATTCGAGAAGGTCGGCGCCAAGACCGGCAACATCACCGACGTTGTCACCGACATTGTCCGCAATAACAGCAGGATTTCGGGGGTCATCTTCAGGGATGCCTGCTTCTATTTTACCAACCAAATCTGCAGCCATGTCCGCACCCTTTGTGAAAATACCGCCACCGCTTCGGGCAAACAAGGCAACCAGGCTGGCGCCCATGGCATAGCCGTTGATAATTGTTGGTTGGCCTTCAAATATGTAGAAAATCAGGCAAAGACCGAGCAAGGACAGGCCGACAACACTCATGCCCATCACTGCGCCTCCTGAGACGGCCACACTGAGCGCCCCTTTTAAGCCGCCGGTCAGCGCTCCCTGAGTTGTTCTGCTATTGGCGCGTGTTGCGATGTTCATGCCGATGAAACCGGCTAACGCGGAAGCAACTGCACCGCAGATAAATGCAACTGAAGTTCTCCACCCCAATCCCACATCCGAGAATTGGGGAGCAAGAGCAATGAGTACGGATATGACCGCCACAAAGCCGCCTATGTAAATGTATTCGCGTCTCAGAAATGCTCTGGCTCCTTCTTGAATTGCCTTCGAAATCTGGATCATGCGGTCATTTCCTTGATCTTTTTTCATCACATCAAAGATCAGATAGACCACAAAAGCTAAAGCAACCAAACTAGCTGCCACGGGAATTCCAATCAAAATTAAGTCCTCCTGTTTTTTTCCATTAGTTAAATTGATTCATGGTTTGAGAAATGCCCTCTGCGACAAAATGCAGGCAAGCGTCCGCTGCAAGATCAATTAGACCCGGCAGCTCTTTTTTTTCTTTTCTATTAAATTTTGAAAGTACAAACTCAACGGTATCTACCAGATTGCCTTTACCGATGCCAACACGAAGTCTCGAAAAATTACTGCTTCCCAGTTCGTGAATCACGGAAGCTAATCCGTTGTGCCCGCCGTCACTCCCTTTGCTCCTAGCCCGAAGTTTACCAAAGGAGAGGTTGAAATCATCAAGAATTACCAGGAGATTTCTGTTTGGAATCTTGAATTGTTGGGCTAATTCTACTACCGCCTCTCCACTTCCATTCATGTAAGTCAGGGGTTTTGCTAAAATCACATTTCGTTCACCCAAAACAGTTTTACTGAACGTATAATTTCGTCTTTTTACCGGTGCCGAGTATTCATTGGTTTTCTTTAAGTGATCAATGACAAGAAATCCAATATTATGCCTCGTTCGTTTATATCGAAAACCCGGATTGCCCAATCCTACCAGTAAAAAACTAGTGCTATTAAATGAAGGAACTCCTAACCTTGTTCTACATATCTGTGTTTAAATAACTATTCACTACGTTCATCTGGCTCTTCTTTCTTCTCACCGACAACGTCCGGTTCAGCTGCTTCTTCAGCTTCTTCAAGGCCTTCCTCTTCAACTTCCGGTTCCTCGACTATTGTCGGCGGCCTGATCACCACGATTGACTGTGTGGGGTCGCTTAGGATTTTGACTTTCTTAATGGATAAATCGTCAATCCGTATTGAATCGCCAATATCCAAATCGGTGATATCGACGTCGATATGCTCCGGAATGTCGAGCGGTAGAGCTTCTATTGAAATCTCACGGATAATATGTTGCATAATACCGCCTTCCTGTTTGACGCCAACGGCTGTCCCAACGATGTGAACCGGAACATCCACATGCACTTTCTCCGTCAATTTTATACCCATGAAGTCCACATGCAACGGATGACCATACAATGGGTCCCACTGAACTTCACGGATAATAGACTTGGTCAGTTTTTTATCGCCATCAAGTTTCAGATCAATGATGCTGGCCTCAGATTGAATCAAAGTCTTGAGCTGCTTTACATCCACTGCGACAGGAATGGACTCCTCGCCGTGTATATAATAAATGCCCGGAATCTTCCCTTCCTTTTTCAGTTGTTTGTTTGCTTTCTTGCCTACAATTTCTCTTTTTTGAACTTCCAACCCTGCTTCTGCCATTTGCAACTCTCCAAGTTTTAATCAAATAACGAACTTATAGATTCATCACCGTGAGTTCTTTTTATCGCCTCTCCAAAAAGATGGGAAGCAGTAAGAACTTCGATTTTATCAATTTGTTTTTCTTTAGCTAATTCAACTGTATCTGTGACTTTTATTTTTGTGATAGGCGCCTTAGCAATACGCTCAATTGCCTGACCGGAAAAAAGCGCATGTGTGCATGCTACATAGATTTTCCTGGCGCCATTTTCTTTTAATGCGGCCGCCGCGTTACACAACGTCCCGGCCGTATCGACAATGTCATCAACTATCAAAATATTTCTACCGTCGACCTCGCCAATGATGTTCATGATTTCGGCTTCATTATGTTTTGGACGACGCTTATCAATAATCGCCAGCGGAGCGTGTAATCTTTTTGCGTAAGCTCGTGCCAGGGTTATCCCGCCAATGTCCGGTGACACCACCGTTAGCTCAGGAACCTTCATAGCCTTAAAATGATCAGAAAGAATCGTCGAAGAATAAAGATGATCTACCGGTATATCAAAGAACCCCTGTATCTGAGGCGCATGTAAATCCATTGTTAGAACTCTATCTGCGCCTGCGGTGGCAATTAAATTGGCGACCAACTTAGCCGTGATTGAAACCCTGGGTTGATCCTTTCTGTCCTGCCGGGCATAGCCAAAATAGGGAATGACGGCCGTGATTCTTTCAGCAGAAGCCCGGTGGGCCGCGTCCAGCATAATGAGCAACTCCAAAATATTCTGCGCCGGTGAATTTGTCGGCTGAATAATGAATACGTCGGCTCCACGAATATTTTGTTTATATTTGATCCAGATTTCATCGTCACTAAAGTGCCTGATTTCGACGTCCCCCAATGGGACTTCCATATATTGGGCAATCTTCACAGCTATACCATTGTTGGCATTTCCTGAAAATAAAATCGGATTTGGAAGCATAATTAAAAATCTACTTAGCATAGAAAATGACGGTAATCCGTTTTGGATTCCGTCATTTTGAGTTGGCCTGGTTCTTTTGATCTGCTGGGGCGGGGGGATTCGAACCTCCGAATGCAGGGACCAAAACCCTGTGCCTTGCCACTTGGCGACGCCCCAGTTTTAAATTTGAATGAAAATACTTACAAAAAAACTTAGGGATTTTCAACACCCTCATGAACGGCGAGTTCTATTTTTTCCGTAACTTCAACACCCTCTTCCTCGAGGGAGTTTCGATATTTGCTAATAATTTCAGTTTCAAGATATTGACGGAATTCATTTCGAATTGGATGAGCGATATCTCGATAGGAACCGTCAGGAACCTTTCTGCTCGGCATACTAATAAAGTAGCCCTTTGAACCGTTTATTATCTTCATCCCCCTAACGACAAAGACATCATCAAAAGTTACATTTACGAAAGCTTTTAATTTTTCCTCATCTCTTAAACTGATATTAATTTCTGTTATCTCCATGCTCCCTCCGTAGAAATGACATTTAAGTGTATGAAAATGTACAACGAGGGCTTAAACTAGAATGTGCTCCACCCCTTGGTATCCCCAATTTATCGGCCGGGTAACAAATGTAGGATATTCATTCTGGAAAAAACTCCTTACCTCCAGGGCATCATCCTCCTTCTCAAAAATTCCAAAAATAGCTGATCCGGATCCTGACATACTTGCAAAAATCGCCTTACTTTGGTTGATTTGTTTTTTAATTTGTTCCAACAACGGGTATTCTGCAAAGACTATTTCTTCAAATTCGTTTTTTAAAGACTTTATAAAATCCTTATTATCGTAATCTATATCGTTAAAACTCGCTAAGGTAGTATTTTTTTCCTTAATTGTCAAGTTTAAATTCACTTGAGTATAGGCCCATTGTGTGGATACCGAAATTCCGGGAAACACAACCACAATAGGCTGATCGCCAATTGATTTAGCGGGTCTAAGCAGGTTTCCTCTTCCGGTTGCAACTGCTGTCCCACCTAAAATAAAAAATGGGATATCGGCGCCTAATCGTGAGGCAATAGCCCGAAGTTCCTGGACGCTAAGATTTAATCCCCATAACTTATTCAGACAAAGCAAAACTACGGCCGCATTGCTACTGCCACCTCCAAGCCCGGCGCCCATCGGAATCGTTTTACTTAAAAAGATTTGTGCGCCTTTTTGGATACCGGTGGTTTGTTTGAGCAGATTTGCAGCACGTACACAAAGATTTGAATCCGCCTCTTGTAAATCAGGATGGTCACAACTGAAATCTATCTTAGAAGAATTAGTTAATTTTATTTCGATTTCATCTTTTATATCGATTTGCTGAAGGATAGTCTCAATTTCGTGAAACCCGTCGTCCCGCACCCCAAGTATAAACAATCCCAAATTTATTTTAGCATAAGAAGGAACCTTGATTGTCTGCATACACAAGACTATAACTCCGCATTTCTGGGAATTATTTGTTAAAATACTCCTGAAATTTTCCCACAAGTGTTTCCTTATTGGCCCTTGAAATTTCTCTACCTCTAATCGGAAAACCGGAAACATCCCTGGCAAGGCTGCGAAGCTGCCTGACCGGCATTGCCTTTACTTTTTCAATCGTTAAGTTCGCAGCCGCCCCGCCCGAGTTTATTTCATCGCTCTGATTATAGATGATGCTTTCCGTATCCTCATGCGGTCTTGGAATCACGTGGCAGGAAATCAACTCGCCAATTTTTTCTGCCGCAGAAGCTCCGGCATCGACGGCCGCTTTAACTGCTCCTGTGTCCCCGACAATCTTGACAGTCAATAGAGCTGCAATGGTATTTTCAATTCCGATCAACCGAACGGCAGCGGTTTTAAGCATGACATCGGCCGCCTCAATTGCCCCGACCAAGCCTTTCGTTTCAACAAGACCCAATGCTTTTTCATCCATGCATTATTCCCAAAAGTCTAATTAAACTCGATTCTTAAAAATGCTGATATCTAAAATTATTATTCTGCTTTTGGCAGAATCATTTCAACATCTTCATGCGGTCTGGGGATGACGTGGACGGAAACCAGTTCACCTACTTTTTCCGCAGCCGATGCTCCGGCGTCCGTAGCCGCTTTCACAGCGCCGGTGTCACCGCGAACCATGACGGTAACGAATCCACCACCAATTTTTTCTTTGCCGATAAGCACGACTTTGGCTGCCTTTACCATTGCATCAGCAGCTTCAATCGCCCCAACAAGTCCTCTTGTTTCGATCATCCCTAAAGCGTCTAAGTTCATGAAATGAACTCCTTCCTTAAAATTAAAATTCGAAAACGAATTAACGATATTTTTGCGAACTTAGGAAAGTAAGGATTCTTTTAAATTTTGTCAACATTTTTCTGGTGATTTAATTTTGTATTTAAAAAGCTTAACTTTTATAGCTGCTCCCATGTTTAAACAATCCTAACAATTTCCACAAACAACAACTCTATCTCAGGTCAAGTAACTCGGAGCACATTTATCGGTATGCCTAAAGTTTTGATCAAAAAAAGCGAAGGATGAAATTTTCAAAGTAAAATAACTTGCGTTTTAGACGATGGCGTCGTATACTTTGATCGTTTTATACAATACATATCGGTCACATTGAATGAAAAAAGTCTACTTTATCTCAGACGCCCATTTAGGTGCGCACTCAGAAAAAATAGAAAAAATAAAAATTGCTAATTTAATTTCATTCTTTAATTTCATCCAAAATAAAGCCGATTATCTTTATATTGTTGGCGACCTTTACGATTTCTGGTTCGAATATTCCAAAGTCATCCCAAAAGTAAATCTAAAAGTTTTAGCAAAACTTAATCAATTAATCGAATCCGGCACCGAAGTTCGATACCTCACCGGCAATCACGATTTGTGGCAAGACGGTTATTTACAAAATGAAATTGGCGTCAAAATTTACCACGACCCCTTAGAAGCAAGCCACAATTCGCTCAAGCTGTTTATCGCACACGGAGATGGTTTAATCAAACGGGACTGGTTTTTGAGATTGCAGAAACGAGTTTTTAAAAACCCGGTTAATATTTTTTTGTACCGGCTGCTGCATCCGGATATCGGCATTCCTTTGGCAATGAAAGTCTCTGCTAAAAGCAAGGAGAGAGAAGAAAGGCGATTTGAACAAGAGTACAGGAGTTTTGCAAGCGCTAAGCTGAACGAGGGATTTCAAGCAGTTATTTTGGGGCATACCCATGTTCCGTTATTTGAGAAAATCAATTCCGGCTTTTACATCAATTTGGGTGACTGGATGAAAAAGTTCACTTATTTGGAAATGACCGGTAAAAAACTTGAACTAAAATCGTGGGGCGAGAAAAACCAGAAGGAGTTTCTCGAAACTTCTTAGGGCTTCACTTGTTTAAGTTTCCAGAATTAATTAATTTCTATCCTTTCAAAGTTTAACCTCATGAAGAGAAAATTCCGGGTTTCCGAAGACGACTCTTATACGAGTCCGAGAAGTAGATTTTTTAGTACCACATTCGGCCGTACTCTGCTTGTTTTATTTATCATCAGCTTGAGTGGCGGCGTTTTTCTTTACATCATAGCCCGGGACTTGCCCTCTTTAAGCCAGTTAGAGTCGTACAAACCGAAGCTGTCTTCAAAAGTCTATTCCGCTGATTTAAGAATTATTAATGAATTCTATGAAGAAAAAAGAAGCTTTGTGCCGCTGGAAGAGCTGCCCGACGCACTTTTAAAAGCGTTAATAGCCACCGAAGACCGAAAATTCCATGACCACTGGGGGATTGATTTAAGAAGGTTCGCAACAGTCGCCTTGACCAGCATGGTGACCTTCGAAAGGCCAAGCGCAGTAAGTACTCTTACTCAACAATTGGCGCGCCAACTTTATCTCACCCTGGAGCGGACAATAAAACGTAAAATTAAGGAAATAATTACAGCCATTCAAATTGAGCGAACCTACACAAAAGATGAAATCCTCGAAATGTATTTGAACCATATGAATTTTGGTCATGGTTCTTATGGCGCTCAGTCAGCTTCAATCAAATATTTCGACAAAGATGTTCAGGAGCTCACCACGGATGAATGCGCCATGCTGGTTGGTTTGTTGAAAGCGCCTTCCCACTACACACCTTTCTGGCACCCGAACAAAGCATTAACTCGCAGAAATGTGGTTCTTACTGCCATGAGGGATATTAACTTTATCAGCGAAGATGAATATGCTGAGTACGTCAAGAAGCCGATTGAGGTTTTAGAAACTAAAAATACAGCTTACGGGCTCGCCCCCTATTTTACTGAATATGTACGAAAAAACCTGCAGGATAAATACGGCTACAATTTATACACAGACGGTCTGTCGATTTACACGACCATAGACTCCAGAGCTCAAACCGTGGCCGAACGGGCCGTTCAAAATCACCTTCCTGAATTGCAGTCGAAAGTTAAGAAACATCTCATTAAAGAAAAGATGATCAAAGGTCTGCTCGATTCTGCTTTCGTAGAAAATAACGACATTAAAAGCCTGCTGCGGGACTCAACTTTTGTTGATTCCCTGGTTTTGGAAAAAGTGCCGGCACAGGTAGCGCTCGTCTCCATCGACCCGAGAAACGGTCATATTCTGGCCATGGTCGGCGGCCGGGATTTCACTAAGTATAAATTTAATCGGGCGGTGCAGGCACATCGCCAACCCGGGTCTGCTTTTAAACCATTCGTCTACACGGTGGCTATCGACAACGGCTACCCGCCAACCTATGAAGTGCTGAATCAACCGGTGGTGACCTTCATGCCGGATGGCAGCCGTTGGTCGCCGCAAAATTACGATCTGTCGATAGGCGGCCTGACAACGTTTAGAGAAGGGCTCAGGAGGTCGCTTAACCTGGTGACCGTCAGGGTTCTGCAAAATGTCATTCAAAAACCCAGCCTGGTGGTCGAATATGCGCACAAGATGGGGATAAAATCGCCATTGGCCGCTGTAGATGCAATCGCCCTGGGTGTTTCAGATGTAACGCCGCTTGAAATCACTTCGGCTTATGGCGTTTTTGCAAATGCAGGTGTTCTGGTTGAACCGGTCGCCATTTTGCGGGTCGAGGACAAGAACGGCAATGTGATTTTTGAACATATTCCTCGCAGTCAGGAAGTCTTGCGCAAGCAGACTGCTTACATCATGACCGATATGCTGCAGACGGTGATGGATCACGGCACCGGCGCCCGCGGACGGTGGATGTATCATTTTTACAGACCTGCCGGCGGCAAAACGGGTACGACCCAGAATTACAGCGACGCCTGGTTTTTGGGATTTACGCCGCAAATTGTCACAGGCGTTTGGGTTGGTTTAGATAACTACACCATGTCCCTGGGAGCCGGTCAAACAGGCACCAGGGCTGCTTTGCCGATTTGGGGGCCTTATATGAAAGCTGTTTACGACACCCTGGCGTTGCCCGAGATGGACTTCACAATACCTGATGGTGTCACGCGAGTAGAGATCTGTTTAGACACCAAGAAACTTGCCAATGATGTTTGCCCGAGCGCGCGAATCAGCGAAGAGGTTTTCTTTACAAACCTCGTACCCAAAGATAACTGTGATAAGCATGTCGGGCCTCGACGGACCCGGGATAAACGGAGTAAAGGAAAAAAACGCAAGCGGTTTTAAAGTTCTGCAAAACTTTCTTCCCTTTAAAGTGTAATGACAATAGATTTTATTTGTCATTCCTAACCTGCATTATTCATAAACCTACGTTTTAGGTACAAAACAACAATAGCAACCTGTCAAAAGTAGAGATGACATAGTTTGTAGTTCACGCTTTAGCGTGCTCATGGCAGCCTAAAGGCTGTACTACGAACATACCTCAT
>SMXC01000175.1 GCA_004356825.1 Caldithrix sp. | reverse complement strand
GGTTTAAGTAGCCCCGAAAAATTACAATTTTAAAATGTTATTTCCGCAAATTTAGCTTGACATTTTCTGTTTGGTTTTCTATATTCATCGGTTGAATTAGCACTCTCTAACGGTGAGTGCTAATAAAATCTTAACTTATTTGGAGGTTTATAAATGAAGCTTAAGCCATTGGGTGATCGCGTGATCATCGAAGCTATGGAACCTGAGGAAAAGAAACAGGGCGGTATCATCATTCCGGATACTGCTAAAGAAAAGCCTCAGGAAGGCAAAGTTGTCGCCGTTGGACCGGGAAAAGTAAATGAAGCCGGGAACAAGGTTGCTATGGAAGTTAAAAGCGGTGACAAAGTCCTTTACGGAAAATACTCCGGCACGGATGTTACTGTTGATGGCAACGAGTATTTAATTATGAAAGAGAGCGACATTTTAGCAATTATATAATTTTAACATAACTAATCCCGAAATAAACAAGGAGGTATTTTAAGTATGTCTTCAAAAATAATCAATTTTGGTTCGGAAGCCCGCTCTTCGTTAAAAAAGGGTCTCGATCAGCTCGCTGATGCTGTCAGGATCACTTTAGGGCCGAAAGGTAGAAACGTTATCATTGATAAAAAATTTGGCGCACCAACCATAACAAAAGATGGTGTTACGGTTGCCAAAGAAGTTGAATTGGAAGACCCCATTGAAAATATGGGTGCTCAAATGGTTAAAGAAGTTGCTTCTAAGACCAGCGATATTGCCGGTGACGGAACAACAACCGCGACCATTTTAGCGCAATCTATTTTTCACGAAGGATTGAAAAACGTAACTGCAGGTTTAAATCCTACTCATTTGAAGCGCGGCATTGACAAAGCGATCCGATCAGTTGTTGACGAGCTGGAGAAGCTCAGCAAACCGGTTGGCGGCAAAGCTGAAATTCGCCAGGTCGGTACTATTTCCGCGAACAACGATCCGTCTATCGGGAACCTGATTGCCGAAGCAATGGATAAGGTTGGTAAAGACGGCGTTATCACTGTTGAAGAAGCCAAGAGCACTGAAACAAATTTGGATGTCGTTGAGGGTATGCAGTTTGACCGCGGTTATCTGTCCCCTTATTTTGTAACCAATCCCGACTCAATGTCAGTTGAATTGGAAGATCCGATGATCCTCATTCACGACAAGAAAATCAGTGTCATGAAAGACCTGCTGCCAATCCTGGAAAAAGTTGCCCAGACTGGCAAACCCTTCCTTATCATTTCCGAGGATATCGAAGGTGAAGCTCTCGCCACTTTAGTTGTGAATAAGCTTCGCGGCACTTTGAAGGTCGCAGCGGTTAAAGCCCCTGGCTTTGGCGATCGCCGTAAGGAAATGTTGGAGGACATTGCCGTTTTAACCGGTGGCCGTGTTATTTCTGAAGATGCAGGCTTTAAGTTAGAAAATGCTGCAACGACTGATTTAGGAAAAGCCAAGCGAGTCACCATCGACAAAGACGATACAATAATTGTCGAAGGTGGCGGAAGTAAGGGTGATATCACAGGTAGAATTAATCAAATCAAGAAGCAAGTCGAGAACTCGACTTCTGATTACGACAAAGAAAAATTACAGGAACGTCTGGCGAAGTTAGCCGGTGGTGTTGCGGTGCTGAAAATAGGCGCTGCTACTGAGGTCGAAATGAAAGAGAAGAAGGCCAGAGTAGAAGACGCCCTGCACGCGACTCGCGCCGCAGTAGAAGAAGGTATCGTTCCTGGCGGTGGTGTCGCTTTCATACGTTGCCTGAAGTCGCTGGACAGTTTAAAATTAAAGGGCGATGAAAAACTAGGCGCTGAAATCGTTCGTCGCGCTCTCGAAGAGCCCCTGCGCCAAATAGCTAATAACGCCGGCCACGAGGGTTCGATTATTGTTCAAAAGGTAAAAGAAAGCACAGAAACGAATTTCGGCTTTAATGCCGAGACCGAAGAATACGGTGATATGATCAAAGCAGGCGTAATCGATCCGACAAAAGTAACTCGTGTTGCCTTGGAAAATGCAGGTAGTGTTGCGGGTTTGTTGCTCATGACCGAAACGACAATTGTCGATAAACCGGAACCTGAGAAGCCGATGCCTGCCATGCCTCCAGGCGGCGGCGGTGGCGGAATGTACTAAAATCCATTCCTAATCTTAATTTTATTAAATCTGGCCGTCTGTCACTCGACAGACGGCCTTTTTTATTCTTGACAAAGAATCGCAATTTTAATATATTTGTTTGAGTCTGGAAATTAGAGACTTGGAGTGTTTTTTGGTCCAAATTTCAAGTGAAACCGTGCCGGAAGATATTATTAAAATAAAAAACATGACCTTTCATGCCTACCACGGTGTTTGGGATGAAGAGAGGGAAATCGGTCAGCGTTTTGAAGTCGATGCTGAGCTTAAGGTAGATGCTCAGGAAGCTGCGAAGTTGGATAAGCTAACGGCCACAGTTGATCTTTATGCAGTCTTTGAAGTGGTCGAGCAGATTATCTTGAACGGCAAGTTTCTGCTTTTGGAAACGATGGCTGAAAAAGTCGCACAAGCAATTCTTGAAAAATTCTCGGCGAGTGAAGTCTTGGTGCGGGTTCGTAAACCACATGCGCCAATTCGCGGTATCCAGGACGGAATCGAAGTTGAGATTGTCCGTTCCCGTTAATTGAATGATTCATAAAAATATATTTTTAGGCTTGGGCTCGAATGTCGGTGACCGGTTAGCGAATTTAGACAATGCTATCGAAAAGCTCAATGATCTGCCTGGAACAACGGTTTCAGCCTGTTCATCCGTGTACGAATCAGCGCCGATCGGATACCGTACTCAAAATGATTTCTTAAACATGGTTACCCGGGTTTCCACCGAGTTTTCTCCGCAGCAGTTTTTTAAAGATACACAGGACATCGAGCATAATTTGGGCCGGACCAGAACAATACGCTGGGGTCCAAGAACCATCGATATCGATATCCTTTTTTGGAGTGATTCCGTCATATCCACTGACAGTTTAAAAATTCCTCACCCGGAAGCTGAAACTCGCAAATTTGTCTTGGTACCTTTGAACGAGATTGCTCCCGATTTTCTCATGCCGCCAAACGGCTATCGTGTCAGTGCGATTCTTGAAAATATAACGGATAAAAATAACATCGAACTGTATCGAGCGAAAGAACGATACGTTATCCATTAAGTAACGAGGTAATATGTGCGTCTCCAATATATCGCAATTGAAGGAGTTATCGGAGTAGGGAAGACCAGTTTAACAAACAAATTGTCAGATCACTTTGGCGGTAGAATATTACTGGAGCAGCACGAGGAGAACCCTTTTCTCAAAGATTTTTACAACAATCCCCAACAGTTTGCGTTTCCTGTGCAGCTTTTCTTTTTGCTGAGTCGTTACCGGCAGCAGCAGGAGATCCCCCAAAGAGAACTCTTTCATGAATTACTCGTTACTGATTATATGTTTGCGAAAGACCGTATTTTCGCGGCGCTGAATTTAGAAGACCGTGAACTGATCCTCTACGACAAAGTTGCATCGATGCTCGAACGGGACATCCCCAAGCCGGACTTAGCTATTTACCTGCAGTCAAGCACCGAACGCTTAATGTCAAATATCAGGAAACGCAACCGCAATTATGAAAAAACCATAACCAGCGAGTACATTCGTTCGCTTAATGAAGCCTATAACCGGTTTTTTTTAAATTATAGCGATTCTCCTCTTTTAATCGTAAACGCAACAGAAATTGATTTTGTTAATAAAGAGGAAGATTTTGAAGATCTAATTCATCAGATCACCAGACCTATTGCAAGTACCCAGTATTATTCACCAGTAAAAAAGTAAATATATCTTTGTTTCGATTAATCTTTCTCGGCTTTTTACTTTATTTTGCTTACAAGCTTCTATCCGGGGTGTTTAGATTCCTTACGCCGACCCAGAAGCAGAAAGTAAAAGGAAAAAGTAAGAAGCCGCCTCTTGATTTGGGCAATGCCGATGTCGAAGATGCGGATTTTAAGGACATCGAATAAGTGGCAGACCTCTGCATATTCTACATTTTTCTCCCTCTTGTTAATCTTTAGATATGAGAAGCCTAATTCCAGCCGTCATTCTATCTTCCACAATATTTTTTGCTTCCAATGCAAAAGCGCAGGAAAGCACTCCATTCTTCAATCATAGCTTTGTTAAGAAATCAGTTGAGGATTCAACAAAAAAATTTAAATTAAAAGCCAAGTCCCCAAAGGGAGCTATGATCAGATCTCTCGTGTTTCCGGGTTTGGGGCAATTTTATAATGAGCAGTATATTAAGGCCGCCATTGTACTCGCCGGACAAGGGACCCTGGTCGGCTTCTTGTTTTATTACAATGAGCGAGCCAGCGAGAGTACCACTCCTTTAGACAAGGAATTTTACCAGGACCGTCGGAATTTGATGTTCTGGTGGATTGGCGCTGCCACTCTGCTGAGCATGTTGGATGCTTACATCGATGCCCATTTATACGATTTTGATACCGGCCCGGATTTAGAAATTCGCATCGGCGCCCTAAATGATTCCTTCGGAGCCGGCGGCGTCGATTTCGGTTTTTCATTGCGGGCACAATTTTAATTTTTAGGCAATTTAAGTTGATTAAGAAAGTTTAATTCTCTATTATATAACCCTGTAGATTGAAATATTCTCGGAGGGAGAATAAGTATGAATGCAAACGGTAGTGAACGCGGAAATTGGACGAAATTAGGGTTTATATTTGCTGCGACAGGGTCAGCGATTGGACTTGGCAACATTTGGAAATTTCCATATATAACGTACGAAAATAATGGTGGCGCGTTTGTTCTGGTTTATTTAATCTGTATCGCCGCCATCGGCCTGCCGATCATGATTGCAGAAATGATTCTTGGGCGGAAAAGCCAAAGGAATGCTGTTGGCGCGTTTAAAGCTGTAGGAGGCGGAAAATGGAAAATAGTTGGCGGGTTGGGCGTGATAACCGGTTTTGTTTTGCTTTCCTATTACAGCGTGGTAGCCGGATGGACCCTCGAATATTTTATCAAATCGGTTACCGGAGCATTTGACGGAATGGATGAAAGTGAAGTTGGCAAGTTGTTTGGAGATTTTTTAAAAAACCCGGTGAAACAAATCTCATGGCATGCTGTTTTCATGGGTCTAACGATAATTATTGTTGCCGGTGGCATTGTAAAAGGCATTCAACGGATAACCAAGATACTCATGCCAGTTCTATTTATCATCATGGCAATTTTGTTAATCCAGTCAGTTTTTTCCGAAGGTTTTGGTCAAGCATTGACCTTTCTTTTTCGGCCCAATTTTTCTGAATTAACTCTTGGTTCTGTTTTAGAGGCGGTTGGCCATTCTTTCTTTACTTTAAGTCTGGGCATGGGCGCCATTATCACCTACGGTAGTTATATGACCGACAAAGATAGCATACCCAAATCCGCGATCATTGTCTGCGGGCTTGACACATTTGTTGCTTTGATGGCTTGTATGATCATTTATCCCATTATATTTACTTTCAAAATTTCGCCGGAGAGTATGACTAAAAGTGCAGGCATACTTTTTAGCACTCTTCCGATTCATTTCCTGAACATGCCGGGAGGATTTTTGTTCGGTCCCTTGTTTTTTATCCTGGTTGCCTTCGCCGCGTTAACTTCAACAATATCTCTGCTGGAAGTTGTTGTTGCATATTTTATCGATGAACTGGGATGGAGAAGGGTGCAAGCTACGATTGGACTCGGCATTGTAATTTTTGTTTTAGGAATTTTTTCTGCTTTATCAAACGGGGCCGTCCCAGCATTATCGTCCTTTAATCTCATCGGTAAAAGTTCGACTGCTGGATTTTTTAACACGCTTGACTATCTCGTAAGTAATTGGCTGCTGCCAGTAGGTGGATTTTTTATTGCTGTTTTTGTTGGCTGGCGATTGCAAGTTGCGGTAAAAGATGAAGAATATTATAAAGGAGAAAAAACCTTTTTGAACTACAGGGCTTGGAACTTCTTAATCAAATTTGTGGCGCCAGTTGCGGTTGCCATCATAATTATCGCTGTAATTTTTGGCAGGGAATTTTAATAGCCGCTTTAATTATGAAAATTATTTGAGGGTTATTTCACATGAGTGATTGTGACGATTTAGACAAACCTAAATCAAACTGCGGCATCGTCGGTGTTTATGGCCATGCAGATGCGGCTGTTTACGCCTATCAATGTTTGTACGCCTTGCAACACCGCGGGCAGGAGAGTTCCGGAATCGTTTCCAGCGATGGCAAAAATATGTTTCGTCATGTCGGCATGGGCTTGGTAAACGATGCGTTCTCTGATATTAAGACCTTAAAAGGACTAAAGGGGAGGTTGGCGGTCGGCCATAACCGCTACTCCACCACCGGCTCGAATATGCTGACAAATGCCCAGCCGTTTATGGTCAATTTCAAGGAAAGCCCGGTTGCCATTTCTCACAATGGCAATTTTATCAACTCCAGACAAGTTAGAAATGAGTTGGTAGACAAGGGGGCTATTTTTCAAACCTCATCAGATACCGAAGTCGTGCTCCACCTCATGGCACGTTCAAAGGCCACGGATATTGTCGACAAAATGCAGGAGGCATTTGCGAAAATAAGGGGAGCTTATTCCATCGTTCTGGCTACGAATGATAAAGTCATCGGTTTGCGCGATCCGCGCGGTTGGCGGCCGCTTTGTTTGGGTAAGAAAGGAAAGACTCGCATCATCGCCTCGGAATCATGCGCACTTGATTTAATTGGCGCTCAATATGTTCGGGAAATTGATCCAGGTGAAATCGTGGTTTTAGATAAAGACGGCGTTAGTTCATATTGGCTCGAAGAAAAGGCGGACCGAAAAGCATGCATATTTGAGTACGTCTATTTTTCCCGTCCGGACAGCAGGATTTTTGATGAAAATGTAGATAAGGCGCGGCGTAAGTTAGGCAAGAATCTGGCCATTGAGCATCCTGTCGATGCCGATATCGTTATCTCCGTTCCGGATTCTTCGAATACGGCTGCTCTGGGCTATGCCGACCGTTCGGGAATCAAATTCGAGATCGGCCTGATTCGGAATCACTATGTCGGCCGGACGTTTATTCACCCGGAGCAATCGGTCAGAGATTTCAAGGTTCGGGTAAAGTTTAATCCGGTTGAAGGTGTTTTGAAAGGCAGGAGAGTTGTTTTGGTCGATGATTCAATTGTTCGCGGCACAACCCTGAAGCAATTGGCAAAAATGCTAAGAAAAGCAGGAGCAAAAGAAGTTCATGTTCGGGTTTCATCGCCGCCGATTATCGCTCCCTGCTACTACGGAATGGATTTCCCGACCAAACAAGAGCTGGTCGCATCGGATAAAACCATTGAACAAATTCGGGAATTCTTGGGCGTGGACAGCCTCGGATACCTTTCACTTGATGGAATGGTCGGCGCGGTGTCAAACGGAAAAAGCGGCTTCTGTACAGCCTGCTTTACCGGGGACTATCCCTTGAAACCGGAAGACGGCATGACCAAACTGCAGCTTGAAGATGTAAATAATTCGAATTAAGAAAAGAACCCATGAAGCAACTATTTAAACCACTCGACTATTTCTTTGTTTTAAGACCGACGCTTTTTTACCCGGTTTGGACAGTCTTTTTAGCCGGCTTTTTTGTTCAGAATAAGTACGGTGTGGCTGCAAACAATTCGGCAGCGAGTCACCACTTTTTGGGAACCAACGGGATTGCATTTATTTGGGTCGGCCTTTTTCTGACAATGCTCATGGGAGCCGTGTTTATCTTAAATCAGATTATGGATCGGAAAACGGATAACAAAAACCAAAAACTTTTTTTAATCGCTCACGGTTATCTAACTCCCAAATCCGCCTTCATCGAATCCGCAGCGCTGATTGCAATTGCAGTAATCTTCGCCTTTATTTTTTCGATCAAAATGGGGTTTCTCTTTCTTGGTATTTTGATCCTGACGGGTTGGCTTTATAGTTTTGAACCTTTTAAGTTGAAGGATCGACCTCTTTTGGGTTTAGTAGCCAACGGACTTGGAGCCTTGTTAATTTTTTTTGGTGGTTGGATGATAAGAGGCGTTCTTACTCAGGAATCGATCATTTATTCGATTCCATATGTTTGCTCCGTGGCAGCTGTGTATTTATTGACGACTTTGCCCGACGTCGAAGGCGATGCTTCTACTCAGAAGCAAACTTTCGGTGTCAAATTTGGGTTTAAAACGACGGTATACTTTGCTCTGTTTTTTGAGGTTGTGGCGTTAGTCCTATCCTTTTTTTCAAAGGACGAGCTTATGTTTTATCCTGCTCTTTTTTCATTGCCCTTTTTCATCTGGGCAAGCATCACACTGAAGATGATCGAAGTCCAGCGGGCCGTTAAGTATTCGATACTACTTTTGACTTTTACCATCTGCGTTAAATGGATCACCATCTATTCGAATGCTGCTTTTTCTTTCAAATACGCATATTTTTTTCTCCTGATGGGTGTTTATTTTCTGTCAAAGATTTATTATAAAGTTAGATTTGGCTTAACCTATCCCAGTCTTTCCGTTTAGCTGAACCATGATTGAAGTTATAAATGACAAATGCGATTTTTGCGGCGTCTGTGTGGCTGTCTGCCCGGTTGATTCAATTGATTTATTTGAAGCAAGAATTGAAATTAAACAAAACTGCATCGATTGCATGCTTTGTGTCTGGATTTGTCCGGTTGAAACTTTAGCACCAATTGAAAAGCTTCAGGAGGTGGAATGCGAGACAGCTATGATTGTATAGTGGTAGGCGGCGGCCCCGGAGGGGCGTGGGCTGCCAAGCATGCTGCCGAAAACGGTGTAAGTGTTCTTCTACTTGAAAAAGATCGTGAAGTGGGGATACCTGTCCGTTGCGCTGAGGCGGTTAGTGAAAAGGGATTGAAGACGGTTGTAGAACCGCAGCCAAGATGGATTTCGAATATCATCGAAGGGTTTGTTATCGTTTCTCCGGATGGCCGGGAAGTTGCCATAGACACTGGCAAAGAACGTGGTTATATGTTGGATCGAAAGATTTTCGATTATGATCTGGTCCAAATGGCCACGATGAACGGCGTTGAGGTCATGACCAAGGCCTATGTTTATGATTTAATTAAACCAAACGGCACAGTAGAAGGGGTGCGAGTTCAGCATATGGGAGAACACCATGACATTCGCGCTAGGATAGTCATTGGTGCGGACGGGGTCGAATCTCGTGTCGGTCGCTGGGCTGGATTAAGAACAAACATAAAAATGAAGGATATGGAGAGTTGTCTGCAAATGACCCTTTCCAACATTAAAGTTGATCCGAAGTATATTTACTTTTATTTAGGAAGAGACGTTGCGCCTGGCGGCTACCTCTGGATTTTCCCGAAGAATGAACGAGTTGCCAATGTTGGTTTAGGAATTTCCGGTGAATATGCACGCTACAAATCGGCTAAAGAATATTTGAAGGAATTTATCGGTCGACATTTTCCCAACGCCGCGGTGCTTTACACGGTTGTTGGAGGCGTTCCCTGTGCCACCACCTTGAAAAAAATCGTGGCAGACGGCCTCATGCTTGTCGGAGACGCAGCCCATCAAGTTAATCCAATTTCGGGGGGTGGAATTACCACCGCAATGATTGCAGGAAAAATCGCCGGAGGCGTCGCAGCTAAGGCGATTGCAGAGGATGATGTTAGTGAGAATCGATTGTCCCAATATGCCCGCGATTGGCACAAGGCCGAGGGGAAAAATCACGAACGCACTTACAAAATAAAACAAGCCGTTTACAAATTGACCGACGAGGATTTGAACAAAACCGCGGATACCATCTTAAGTGTCCCATTAGAGAAACGCACATTGGCGAATATTTTCAGAACCGCATTATTCCGCCACCCATCATTAATCTTAGATGTGGTTAAAGTATTTATGACAAAGTGAAAACAGTAGGAATAAATTGAACTTTCGTGAGATATTTTATATTTCCAATCTATTAAGCCTCTCGAGAGTCGTGTTAATTCTGCCGATCTATTATTTTTTGAAAATGGATACGATGACGGGAAGCTACTGGGCGGTTTTTCTCATGCTTCTCGTGGCTCTCACAGATACCCTTGACGGAAGATTAGCACGAAAATTAAATCAACAGTCTGATTTTGGACGAGTCGTTGATCCGGTCGCCGACAAAGTTGCAATTGCAGTCGTTGCTTTGATGTTGATTAGCCTGCGTGATTTACCTATTTGGTTCCTGGCTTTGGTTCTAACCAGGGACGTCGCGATTTTGGTACTGGGATTATTTGTCATTTCGAAAAAGAAAATCGTTATTGAATCGCAAACGATTGGAAAAGTGACGGCATTCATGCTCGGCACTTTGATGATAGTTTATACACTTGACATTCCTATTCTTAAAGAAATATTGCTTTGGACCAACATAACTTTAATTCCTGCCTCTTCGATAGTTTATTTCGGCAAGTTTAAAAGCCTGGTTGGTGCCGCGAAACAAAATTAAAAAAAATGGCATCAATTCTCGAAAAATTCAAAAAAGGCTTAGCAAAAACCCGAGAGGGGTTGTTCGGCGAGATCACCAAGTTGGTGAAAAATAAATACACCGTCGATGATGAACTCTTAGAGCAAATTGAAGAAGTGCTGATTGGCGCCGATCTGGGCGTCGAGACTTCATTAAGTGTAATTGAGCAGCTGCAAAATCATGTAAATAGAGAAGGATTTAATGAACCTGAAGAACTGACGGCTTTTCTCAAGAGTGAATTGATTAAACATTTGACTGGTAGCCCCGGTGAGGAGAATGGTACAGCAGCAACTGACTTTTTTAACCCAACGATAAAGCCATTTGTTGTCATGGTCGTTGGTGTGAATGGAACCGGCAAGACCACCACGATCGGCAAACTGGCCAAAATATTTCATGATAACGGCCAAAAAGTATTGTTAGCGGCTGCGGATACCTTTCGGGCTGCCGCTTCTGAGCAGTTGGAAATTTGGGCGAAACGTGCAGGTGTGGATGTTGTGCGCACTCAGGCCGGCGGCGATCCGGCTGCAGTTGCTTTCGATGCTCTGAAAGCTGCAATCGCCCGCGAGGTAGATGTTCTGATCGTTGATACTGCCGGCCGTCTTCATACCAAAGTCAATTTGATGGAAGAGTTGAAAAAAATCAATCGCGTTTTGGGAAAAGCCATGGAGACAGCGCCGCATGAAGTTCTGCTGACTTTGGATGCTTCGACCGGCCAAAACGCCTTGCTTCAAGCAAAAGAGTTTAAAGAAACGGTTCCGCTAACTGGGTTGGTTGTTACAAAACTGGACGGCACTGCCAAAGGAGGCATGGTTCTGACCGTGCAAAGTCAACTCGATCTTCCAGTGCGGTTTGTCGGGCTTGGCGAATCGATGGACGACTTGAAGCCATTTGACTCCAAAACTTTTGTCGAGGCCTTATTTCAATGAAAATAAATTTGACAACTTTGGGCTGCCCCAAAAATATTGTAGATTCCGAGATTTTGCTCGGCGGCTTAAAAGGTGAGGATATTGAAATTGTCGAGGACCCGTTAGAGGCTGAGACCATCATCCTGAATACCTGCGGATTTATTCAAGGCGCCAAAGAAGAATCTATTGATGCCATTTTGCAAGCCGTTGAATTAAAGAAAAGAGGCGATTGCAAAAGGGTCTTTGTTACAGGCTGCCTTTCACAGCGTTATCAAGCCGAGCTGATCAAAGACATTCCTGAAGTGGACGGCTACTACGGCAATCGAGATATGGTCGAAGTTTTAAGAAAGCTGCTGAATCGGCTTGATCTCAAACGCGATCTCCTCGGCGAACGCGCTTTAACGACTCCGACACACTACGCTTATTTAAAAATATCCGAAGGGTGTGAAAATCCCTGCACTTTTTGTTCGATTCCCGGAATTCGCGGTAAGTTTAAAAGTCGTTCTATCGAATCACTTGTTGACGAAGCCCAAATGCTTGCTGCCAAAGGCGTTCAGGAGCTTATTCTCATCGCGCAGGACACGACGATTTACGGAATGGATTTGTATGGCGAAAAAAAATTGGTCCCACTACTTGACCGATTATCACAAAATAAAAAATTTAAATGGATCCGGCTGCTTTATACTTACCCGGCTCATTTTTCCGAAGATCTCATTGAAATAATCGTCGATAGAAAGCAGGTTTTTAAATATATTGATATGCCGATTCAACATGCCTCGGATAGAATCTTGAAGAGAATGGCCCGCAAAGTGACCCGAAAAGACATTGAACGAATTATCGCTCTTTTGAGAAAAGGAAATCCGGATATTGCTCTTCGTACTTCGCTCATTGTTGGATTCCCGGGTGAAACTAAGGAAGAGCACCGAGAAATGGCAGATTTCATGGAAGATATCCGGTTTGAAAGATTGGGATTGTTTACTTATTCCAGAGAAGAGGACACGCCCGCCTATAATTTGCCCGATCAGCTTCCTGATCATATTAAACGCGAGCGATGGGCTGAACTGAATGATATCCAGACTGAGCTCTCTTTTGAATTGAATCGGAGCTGTGTTGGCACCGTAAAAGACGTTCTCATTGATGAATTCGATAATGAACGAAATGCTTATATTGGTAGAACCGCTTCGGATTGTCCTGAAATTGATAACTCAGTAATTATCGAAGAAACAAAAGAACTCGAAATAGGTAAGTTTTATCGGGTCAAGTTCACTGATTTTTCCGATTATGATTTGAAAGGCGAATGTGTTCCATGATGACTTAAAAAAACTTTGGATTGAGTGATTAATTAATCCTTTGACTGGAGCAGTAATAATGAGCGTTATCCAATCAAGAAAGCATGGAATCCATATAGCGATTTTTTTGGTGCTAAGTTTTTTAAGCAACCCGAGCTTGTCTTTACAAGAGCTCGCTTCAGTTGACGACGCCCCGCTTTTTGACGTAGAATTTTTTAACAAAGCTTCCACAGATTTGCATCTAAGCCATTTAGATTTGTATATAAAGGTTTTTTATAATGAATTGCAGTTTGTTAAATCGGGTGATAAATTCAAGGCTCAATTTGAAATTTCAGTTTCGGTCTTTGATACAACCAGTAAATTTGTGGATAGCGACAAGATTAAACAGGAATTAGTTGTGGATTCTTTCCAAAATACTAAATCTCCCAACGAATTCAGTTTACGCACAGTCAGTTTCGATTTGCCACCTAAAGATTATGAAATCACGGTTGATCTTCAAGACATGGAAACCCAAAAAATAGGCAGGCATAAGCGTTCGGTTTCTTTAAGGAGCTATGCTACCAAAGGTATTCTAACGAGTGATATTTTGTTTTTGGATTTCTATTCCAGGGATAAACAAGGGAAAGTTACGTTTGAACCAAGAGTTTCAGGGACCAAAGATAGAGCTTCTAAATTACTGTATATTTATATAGAATTATACAATGTTCCTGAAAATGATAGCGTACTTGTTGAATATAATGTTTCAGGGCGGGACAATCAGATTTTTCAATCCGATAAATATTGGATAAGAGGTCGAGGTCGAATCACCCAAAATATTTTTAAGATATCGAGTGAGAATTTGCCGCATGGACGGTACACGACTAAGGTTGATTTTACTGCCGGTGCTGTGTCTGCAACAGTTGAAAGTGCGTTTAATATGTATATTGACGGCGTGCCTCTGTCATTTACAACCCTTGATGAGGCCATTGAAGTTCTCAAGTACATAGCTTCCGAAGAAGAGTTCAAAGAATTAAAAAACATCCCGCAGGAGAAAAAGCATGAAGCTTTTATTAAATTCTGGAAGAAAAATGATCCCTCCCCCGAAACATTAGAGAATGAATTACGCAAAGAATATTACAACCGGGTTCAGTATGCAAACGAGCATTTCTACCGTGCTAAAAAAGCCGGGTGGAAAACAGATATGGGGTGGGTTTATGTTGTGTTAGGTGCTCCTGATTCGATTGACAGAAATCCCTTCAATCAAACGGGGGCATTTAGGCCCGGTAAGACAGTTAAAGCCTCTGAATTGTGGTCCTATTACCAATACAATAGGCAGTTTCTGTTTTTAGACGAACTTGGGTTTGGCGACTACCGTCTCAATAACCCCAATACATTATACGAAATAATTAATTAATTTGGTCTTGAATGTGTTATGAAAATACAAAAATTCAAGAATAAAACTGTCTCCGCATTGTTACTAGTGGTAAGTTTGACGACTGTTCTTTCAATTAATCTCTTCGCCCAGGATGCAAATCGAAGCAGCTTTGAGCTCCACCCGTCAGAGCAACCCGAGGATGTACCCTATTTCGGGGTCGACTTTGTTAACGTGGCTGCTGAGGAACAGAAATTAAGCCGCTTGATTTTTAAACTAAGTTTTGCCAACGACGAACTGCAATTCATTAGAGCAAAAAAGAAAACATTTCGAGCAGATTATGAAGCCTCTGTTATTATTTTAGATACCAGCAAAACCGAAATTGATAGAATCAAAAAGACCGGCTTTATAATTGCCCAAAATTTTGACGAAACCAAATCATTGCACATAAAAAATTCAACCGAGTTAAGAATTGCTTTAGAGCCGGCCGTTTACAATTTTCGAATTGAACTTAAGGACAAAGAGACTCAGAGATCCGGCATTCGCGAGGGAGCCGTAACCTTGCGTGATTTCAGCAAAAACGAATTCATGATTAGTGATGTTTTTGCAGTGGACTCAGTTTCGGCCACTACCAACGAATCTGCTGGTGATAAAAGCATAAAGCCTCAAACTGAATTGTATGCTTATTTCGAAGTTTACAACGTGCCGGAATCAGACAGTATCGACATTGTTTACCACCTCCTTGCGGCCGGGGACAAAGTTGTTCAACAGGGCGAACAGCGGGTAAAAAGTGACGGCAGGGTTACGCGTCACTATATTCGATTGGAGAAATTTGCCCTCGTTAGCACAGAGCACCGCATCAAGCTAGTTATAAAATGTAAAGATAAATCTTTGGAGGTCGAGCAGGAGCTTGACCTTTCCGACTCAGATGCCGGTCCGATTTACGCGAACCTTGATGAAGCGATTGAGCAGCTTGTCTACGTCGCGAAAGACGACGAGTTGAAGAAAATGAAATCTTTGGAAGGAGAGCAAAAAGGCGAGGCTTTTGAGGAATTCTGGAAAAGCCGCGATCCCGACCCTGAAACGTCCATGAACGAATACCGGGAAGAGTATTATTATAGAATCAAATTTGCCAATAAAAGATTTGTCGCTGAAAGTAATAAACAAGGATGGAAGACCGAAATGGGTATGGTTTATATAAAGCTCGGACCACCTGATTACGTTGCAACTTCTTATAACCAATATAGAACGCGCTACCAGGATATGAGTTTTAGGCCCAAAGCAGCGATAGTCTGGACATATTACGCTCTTCGCAGAGAGGTTATCTTCCGATATCAAATCAGCGAGTACCGCATCGCAAATTATCCTGAAATATTTGATATTCTAAACGGCGAAATGCTTTTTTAAGTCTAAATCAGGACGGATTTTACCCTAATTTTGATTCTAAAGCCTCCAAAGTTAGAGAAAGGCCAAACTGTTGGGATTGTCAGTCCTGCAAGCCCAATGAAACCCGATCGTCTCTCCCGTGGCATCAAATACATTGAAAAATGCGGCTACAAAGTAAAGTTAGGTTCCCACGTTCGGGATGTTTACGGTTATTTGGCTGGCAGCGATAAAGATCGTGCCGGTGAAATTGACAAGATGTTTATCGACAAGGAAGTTCATGCAATTTTTTGTACACGGGGAGGATATGGAACCCCCCGGCTTCTTGAGTTAATTAATTTTGAAACTTTAAAAAGTCACCCTAAGATTTTTGTTGGATTTAGTGATATTACCGCGCTCCAACTCGCCATTTTTCAAGCGACTCAACTGGTTACTTTTTCGGGTCCCATGCCAGCCGTGGAAATGGGCCGGGGAATTGACGCTTTCACGGAGCAGCATTTCTGGAACATGATTGCCTCATCCGGACCTATTCAGGCACTATCCGGGCTTCGCTGCATAAAACCCGGAGTTACCAGCGGAAGGCTGCTTGGCGGCAACCTTTCTATGATTTGTTCTTTGATTGGCACGCCATATTTGCCCGATTTTCAGGATACCATTTTGTTTTTGGAAGATGTGGGCGAAGAGCTCTACCGGATAGATCGAAAATTGATGCAGTTAAAACTGGCTGGTATTTTACAAAAAGTTCGAGGTATTTTAATCGGCCAATTTACAATTTGTGAGCCCAAGTCCGTCAATCCAAGTTTATCGCTTGAGCAAATTTTACATGATATTTTTTTCGATTTAAATATTCCGATTGCCGAGGGACTCAAGTATGGACACATTGATGTAAAATACACGCTCCCATTAGGTGCCGAGGTTTATTTAGATGCTAAAGAAGGTTATTTGCAGATAAACGACTCACCGGTTACTTAAACTGAAAGCCAAAGTAAACAACCCTTGCAGAGAAAGTTAAATTGAAACTATTGAGAGTTGCAGTCTTAGCGTCCGGTACGGGCACAAATTTAGCCTCCATTTTGGCAGCAACACAAAATGGCACACTTTCTGCAAGAGTAGTCCTGGTTGTCAGTAATAAAGTGGAGGCGGGGGCTTTAGAGATCGCCAGGAACTCAAACGTGCCGGCGTTACATTTATCCCGGGAGCAATTTGAATCACCGGAAGATCTGGATCAGGCCTTTTTATGCGCTTTCAAGGAACAAAATGTTGAACTGATTGCTCTCGCAGGATATTTAAAAAAAATCAGCTCGAGTATAATCCGGGAATACAAACACCGGATGTTAAATATTCATCCGGCGCTGCTTCCTTCTTTTGGCGGCAAAGGGATGTATGGCATTAAAATCCATCAGGCTGTTTTAGATTATGGTTGCAAAGTTTCAGGAGTTACCGTACATTTAGTTGACGAGGATTACGACTCTGGTATACCAATTCTGCAAAGATGCGTGCCAGTAGAACAAGATGATAGGCCGAAAACATTGGCCGCCCGAGTTTTAGAGCAAGAACATAAGATTTATGTTGAAGCGCTCCAGCTTTTCGCGGAGAATAAAATTGAAATTCGTGGGAGACAGGTCGTTATCAATTAAAATTTTAGGACACAGAGTCCACAAAGAGTCACGAAGTGTTCATAAAGAAACCAAACTCTTAGAAAAAGATATTATTGTAAGAGTTGGAAATATCTCAGGGTTCTTTCTTTATAATTTTTTGAGCGATTTTATGTACGGGAAATCTTAAGAAAGAGGAGGAAGCAAGATATGCCCAAAATTAGACGGGCATTAATTAGTGTTTTTGACAAAACAGGGATAGTTGAGTTAGCAAAAGTCTTAAAAGAAAACAGCGTTGAAATTATCTCTACCGGCGGCACGGCCAAACATCTCAATGAAAATGGTATTGAAACTCGCCCGATTGCCGACATTACCGGTTTCCCGGAAATTTTGGGGGGTCGGGTCAAAACGCTGCATCCCAAAATTTTCGGAGGACTTTTGTCTCTGCGCGGAAACACCTCCCAAATGGAAGAAGTCAATCAGCACGGCATTGACTTAATTGATTTGGTCGCGGTGAATCTTTATCCTTTCGAGCAAACCATTTCAAAAGAGAATGTCTCCATAATAGAAGCCCTGGAAAACATCGATATTGGGGGTCCGACCCTGATTCGAGCTGCTGCAAAAAATTATCTCGATGTGACCGTTGTGACTTCACCAGACCAATATGAAGCGGTAGCAAACGAGATCAAACAGAACCAGGGTGAGACCTCTGTTGAGCTGCGGAAAACTCTCGCCGCTGCAGCATTCGCGTTGACTTTTCAATACGATTCATGTATTAATAGTTATCTTGCCTTTGAGACCAACTCTGAGTCAGGTTTCTCGGAACAAATCGAATTTCAATTAGAAAAAGTTCAAAGTTTACGCTATGGTGAGAATCCACATCAGCGTGCCGCTTTTTATAGAAGAAGCGGTGAAGCGCGAGTAGGACTTGTAAATGCAAAACAACTGCACGGCAAAGAGTTGTCGTTTAACAATTTGATCGATTTGGACGCGGCCTTCGGAATCGTGCAAGAATTTTCCGAACCCTGTGTCGTCGTGATCAAACACACAAATCCCTGTGGGGTTGCGAGCGCGGAATCGCTTTTGAAATCGTATCTCAATGCTAAAGCGACTGACCCGGTTTCATCCTTCGGGGGAGTCGTCGGTTTGAACCGCCCGGTAGACAATGAAACGGCCCAGGAGATTTTAGAAGTTTTTACCGAAGCGATCATTGCCCCCGGTTACGAGCCGAATGCCCTGGAAACTTTAAGTACGAAAAAGAATTTAAGACTTCTCGAAGCCAAAGATATTCTGAATCCAGTGTCGAAAGAGTACGATATTAAACAAGTTCAAGGTGGATTACTTTTACAGGATCAAGATTTTTTTAATATTAACGATATTAATTTTAACGTGGTTACCAAGCGCCAACCGACAGAAGACGAATGGACGGCCCTGAAATTTGGATGGCGTGTCTGTAAATGGGTGAAGTCCAACGCCATTGTTTATGGGACTAAAGATAGAACAATCGGAATTGGTGCCGGGCAAATGTCGCGGATTGATTCTTCAAAAATTGCAGTGGAGAAAGCCAAACGAATGGGCTTAAGCGTTGCAGGGACCTCTATGGCTTCGGATGCCTTTTTTCCGTTTAGAGACGGAATAGACGAAGCCGCGAAAGCAGGTGCCCGATCTGTCATCCAGCCCGGAGGCTCAATTCGTGACGAAGAAGTCATTCAAGCCGCTGACGAACACGATATGGCTATGGTTTTTACCGGCGTTCGTCATTTTCGGCATTGAGATTTAAATGTGAGCATGATTTTTTTTAGAACAACATAATACCACAATTTAGCTTTTTATTCAGGGACTTTTTAAAAAGGAAATATTAGCACATGGACGCAGGTAAAGAATCGTTCTGGAGTAAATTTTTTGTCAATGACATCGCCATTGACCTTGGTACGGCCAACACTTTAGTTTATGTGAAAGGGCGCGGTATTTTGATCAATGAGCCCTCAGTTGTCGCTATCCGCAAAGACGATCAGGAAATTCTTGCATACGGTAGCGAGGCAAAGACCATGATGGGGCGAACTCCCGAAGATTTGGTCACTGTTAGACCTCTCAAAGACGGCGTGATTGCTGATTTTGATCTCGCAGAAAAAATGATCCGTCATTTCATTAAGAAAGTGCAAACCAACCGTTTTTTGAGGCCAAGGATTGCAGTTTGTATTCCTTCAGGGATTACCGAAGTTGAAAGACGGGCGGTTCGAGACTCCGCTGAACACGCCGGCGGCCGAGAAATCTATCTTATTCAGGAACCGATGGCAGCCGCTCTCGGAGTTAATCTGCCCATTGAAGAACCAGTCGGAAGTATGATTGTTGATATCGGTGGCGGAACAACGGAGATCGCAGTTATCTCTTTGTCGGGGATTGTCACGGACATTTCAATCCGAATTGGCGGTGACGAAATGAATGAGGCGATCATTCAGTATTTCAAGAAAGAATACAACTTGCTGATTGGGGAGAACACCGCCGAAGCCATAAAGATATCAATGGGGTCGGCGGCACCATACAAAACTGATGACGTCAAGAGAATTAAGGGCCGCGATCTGGTTGATGGGATTCCCAAAACAGTTAAAGTGTACGCTAAGGAAATTCAGGGCGCATTATCGGAATCCGTTGGCTATATTGTTGATGCCATCAAGCTTTGTTTAGAGCGAACTCCTCCGGAACTTGCCTCCGATATTCTGGATCGCGGGATTGTATTGACCGGCGGCGGTGCTTTATTAACGGGTCTCGATGAACGGCTGCGAATAGACACTGAACTGCCGATCATAATTGCTGACGATCCATTGACCTGCGTTGTTATGGGAACCGGTAAAATTTTTGACAATCTTAACGAGTATCAAAAACTACTAAGTACCACAAAAAAATATTGAGATGCGCCGTTTCAATGAGTTGTTTGTTGCTCGAAGAGATTATCTTACTCTCATCACTGCAGTCCTTGTCTCGCTTATTTTAATGTTTTCCAACGAGGGACGCCAAACCGAAGCCATTCGAGCGTGGACCCTTGGAAGCTTTGGAGTAATATTAAAAAAGGTTTCCGTTTTGAAAGAATTAAAGAATATCTATGCGGAGAACCAGTGGCTCAGACGCCGGAGTGCGGAGCTTATGCTCGAAAACAGCAGTTTGAAAGAAGCACAATTGGAAAATCAACGGCTGCGTCAATTGATGAACTTCAAATCAGAAAGCCAGCTGGATTTGGTTGCGGCTAAAGTTATTGGCAAAAGAGAGAGCGGGTTCGTCAACTCCGCTATCCTGGATGCCGGTGGCGGGGAACAAATTGAAAGAAATATGGCAGCGGTTACGGCTCAAGGCCTTGTCGGAAAAATTCTGCAGGTGAGTAAAAACCATTCAATCCTTGAGCTGCTGCTTGACCGGAATTTCAGGGTTAGCGCTATGGTGCAGCGAAGTCGCGTAAGCGGCATTGTTAAATGGATTGAAGGTGAAAACGTTGTTTTGGCGGAAGTCACCAAGCGCTCAGATGTGAAAGTAGATGATTTGGTTATTACTTCAGGTTTAAGTTTCATCTTCCCTGGTGGTCTTGCAGTTGGGAAAGTGATCGATATTGAGGAAGAAAAAAAAGGCATGTTTATGGCAATTACAATAAAACCGGCAGTTGACTTTACAAGGCTGGAAGAAGTTTTCGTAATTAGAAATCGAGAATTCCCCATCCAAACTCAATAAATGGCCGTCATTTTCTATATCGCTTTTTTTATCCTTTGCATTATCTTACAATTGACGGTCATCCCGTTATTTTCCATTAAAGGTATATCCCCTAATTTAATTCTTATCCTGGTAATTTCGGTTTCAATTCAAAGGGGAAAATTTTGGGGAGTGATCGCCGGGTTTTCGGCTGGTCTGGTTTTTGATGCATTTGGTACCGCATTTGTAGGTCTTTCTTCTTTTGTGAATTCAATCTCCGCTTTTGTTGCCGGATTTTTGCTTGGTGAACAATTAGAACAACGTTTTGGCGTCATTGTAGGTCTGATATTAGTCTCTTTGTTCATTCACGACTTTCTACAGGTTACAATTCTTTCTATCGGGACTTCAATTGGCTTTTGGGCCACTCTATTTAAATACGTCGTGCCACAGTCATTTTACACCCTGATTTTTATGGTTATTATTCATATGGTCCTGCCCAGGGGATTGTGGGCACCAGCAAGAAAATATTAAGGATTTTTTTATGTATCAAGATTTATCCAACCTGAAAAAGTTTTACATGCTCTTTACGCTGGTACTGTTTGCTATTTTAATTGTGCGAACCGGGCAGCTGCAGCTTTATCAGTGGGATAAGTATTTTCGGGAATCGGAGAAAAATAGAATTCGGGATATCATCCTTGAACCTCTGCGCGGCCTTATTTTCGATCGGGATGGAGAAGTACTGGTTGACAACCGCCCGAACTATTCAGTTTCAGTTGTACCATATGAATTTCTTAAAGCTGACAGCGCCATCATCTTACTTTCCGAAATTCTTAACCTGGATCCGGATGATTTAAAGAAGAAAATTAATAAAAACAAGCGTGGCAACTTTTCGCCAGTAAAAATAAATCGCCAAATCGATTTTAGAGTTTTGAGTGCAATTGAGGAGCGCCGCCTGGATTTGCCAGGCGTTTTTTACAATACTGAATCGAAAAGATATTACCCCGGTGGAGTTAAGGCGTCTCATTTATTTGGCTATCTCGGCGAAATAACCTCGGGGGAATTAAAAAAATTTAAAGATACCAATTACAGGATAGGCGATTCCATTGGAAAAACTGGCATTGAGTTGCAAGATGAAGAATATTTGCGAGGCACACCGGGGGTTAAATATATTGAAGTTGATGTTTTGGGCCGTGAGGTAAGAAACTTAACTGGTTTGGGAGGTGTGTCTCCGAATCCGGGCCGGAATTTATTCTTGACGATCCATACGGAGATACAGAAATATTTGGAAGAGGTCATGGCGGACAGAAAAGGCGCCGCGGTGGTATTAGACCCAAGAAACGGCGAGGTCCTGGCTTTGATGAGTAAGCCCGATTATGATCCGGAAATATTTTCCAATCCCCTAACCCCTGAAACCTGGAATCTGTTGGTCAATCATGAGAATAAGCCTCTCTATAACCGTGCGTCGCAGAGTTTGTTCCCACCTGGTTCGACCTACAAATTGGTCTTGGGTGCGGCCGGCTTGGAAACCGGCGACATCACCTTAGAAGAAAATATTTTATGCACCGGCGCGCATCGGCTTGGCAATCGATTGTTTCATTGTTGGAAGAAAACCGGCCACGGAGAAGTTAATTTCCTGGCCGCAGTTGAGCAATCCTGCAATGTCTACTTTTGGGAAAAAAGCCGGGATATCGGCCTGAAAAAGTGGTCTGAATTTTCACGAAACTTTCAATTCGGTAAACTTACTAAAATCGATTTACCTAATGAAAGCCCGGGGTTGGTGCCAACCAAAGAATACTTTGATCGGAAATATGGCGAAAAAAAGTGGACGCGAGGTTTGGTTTTAAACCTTGTGGTTGGGCAGGGGGATTTATTAACCACACCCCTGCAAATGGCGCAATTTGCGATGATTTTGGCAAATGAAGGCGTATTATGTCGGCCTCATCTTGTAAGAAAAATTGAAGACCCTTTAACAGGAGAAGTCGTTTTTACTAAAGTAGATTCGATACAAATTCAAGGTACCTCTAAAAAGACTTACCGAACGATAAAGCAGGGCATGAATTTGGTGGTGAACGGCGTGAAAGGTACAGCTAAATCAGCGCGGATTCGGGGCGTGACTGTTTGTGGCAAAACGGGTACGGCTCAGAATCCCCATGGTAATTCCCACGCATGGTTTATTGGATTTGCCCCGATGGATAAACCGGAAATTGCTTTGTGCATTATGGTTGAAAACGGCGGCTCGGGCGGAGCGGTTGCTGCGCCGATTGCCGGCGGCGTTTTATCGATTTATTTTAATGATCAAAAATTTGCAAAAATCCCATAAAAGGTTGACGAGTGCGTTGCCCTGCAGCTGCAAGTTGTATTTCATGTTGGATAAGTTTAAGGTTCTCAGAATTTTAGACCTAGTATAAATCCGTTTGTATTAAGAGAATATCGATGCTTTCTGAACACAAATCAATTCGACATTTAGATTTTAAACTCCTTGCTACAGTTGTGGTACTCATGCTCTTCGGGTTGGTGGCGATTTACAGCGCGACCTTTGTCGATTCTGAATCAGACCTACTCAATTTTAAGAAGCAGATTATATGGGGCATCCTCGGGTTGCTGGTTTTGGCAGGTACAATTTTTATTCCGATTCGAGTCCTTAACAAATATGCCTATACGGTTTACGGCATATCTGTTTTTCTTTTATTTGCAGTTTTAATGATTGGCACTGGGGCAGGGACAGACAGATGGTTTGCTTTGGGACCAATCAGAATTCAACCTTCGGAACTCGCTAAAGTTGGGACGCTCCTGGTGTTAGCGAAATACTTGTCTAAGGAAAATCGCGACCTGAATAACTTTCGTGAGCTCGCTATCGCTTTCTCCTTGGTTTTTTTACCGCTTTTACTTGTAATGAAACAGCCTGATTTAGGATCCGCTCTGGTTTTCTTAGCATTGATTCTGCCGATGCTGCATTGGGCTGGACTCTCATCCATGGTTCTGTTTGTGTTGATTGCTCCTCTAATTAGCCTGGTTTGTGCCTTCAACTACTATACGTTTCTCATCGCAATGCTGATTATTAGCGCCGTGTTGTTTCTTTCTCAAAGAGGCTTGACTTTCTTTTTGGTCAACTTTGTTTTGAATATCGGTGTTGGAGTCGTAACCCCAATCATGTGGAATCTCATGAAAGAGTATCAACAAAAAAGAATTCTTACTTTTTTGGGATTGGTGACCGACCCGCATGGTCTGGGATACCAGGTGATTCAATCTAAAGTTTCGATTGGCTCTGGTGGCTTTTGGGGTAAGGGTTTTTTACAGGGCACACAAACTCAGCTTCGCTTTCTGCCGGAGCAACACACAGATTTCATTTTTTGTGTAATCGGCGAGGAATTCGGATTTTTAGGAATCTTCGCTATCTTCGCATTATTTTTTTATTTAATTTTTAAAGGGCTTACGATTGCATCTGAAGTAAAAAGCAAGTTTTCGAGCATTCTGGTTTTCGGGGGGGTCATTATCTTTTTATTTCAAATCGTTGTCAATATTGGCATGACAATTGGAATCATGCCCGTTACCGGACTACCCCTGCCATTCCTCAGCTACGGCGGTTCTGCGCTAATTTCAAACCTGGTTATAGTGGGCCTGTTGTTGAATGCGTCACGCAAACGATTTGAATACTTCTAAAACATGATTGTTGAGAGATTTACTGAATTTTATGTATCTTATAGCTAGTGCAGGTACTAATCAGTATTTTTGCCCGAGCTATTACGTTAGTACAAGAGCAAATTGTTAGTCACGTTTGGAAACAATGAGTTAACAAATTTTGTCTTGACTTTTAAGCGATAGTTTGATAAATTTAATTGTATTTTATTTAAAGAGGTAATGATGACAGTGAAACAGACGCTTTATGTCGCAACTGTTCTACTTTGCTTGACAGCTATGACGGTTACAGCAATAAGTGGAGAGCGCTTTTTGGGTATTGGTTTGACCACTGGTCTGGGCCGTTTAGAGGGTGATATCAGCGGATCGAAGCTTAGTCCTTTTTTTATGGGCCATTTACGATTTTTACCTGTTCCGTACTTCGCACTTAACGGCGAGTTAGGTTTTTCGTCATTAACTACCAGCAACTCTTCGTTCAAAACTCAAATTATCCCATTCGAGCTTAGCGCCATTTTTAACTTTTTGCCGCACAGCAAAGTTAATCCGTATATCTTTGCCGGTGGTGGTGGCGTTTTTTGGAAAGCAAAGGGTATCGATCCATTAACAGGTCAGAAGGGGACTCTTGAAAGTAATACGGACTCATTTTTGAAAACCGGCGGTGGACTCGAGTTTTTTGTTTCCCGAAGCGTTGCTATTAATCTCGGAGCTACCTTCAGATTGTCGCTGACGGATAACTTGGATCAGTTAAATCAAGGTGACGAAAATGATCAAGTTCTTGATGTTCATGCCGGTGTGACCTTTTACTTTAACAAGAACAGAAATGATAGAGACAATGATCTGATACCCGATGAACTAGATCTGATGCCTGATATTGCTGAAGATCATGACGGATATTTAGATCATGATGGTATACCAGAAAAAAACCCGAATCCGATCGCCATGGGTTCTATGGATTGGCCAATTGGAAACGATTCGAATGCATCGCCGGTGGTGATTCATTATATTGTACAAAAAGCAGAATCGGGTAGAAATATTTCAATCAAATCGCATGTGTATTCCGAAAAGAATTTAAAAGTAGTAGCGATACTTTATCGGCCCATGGGCGAACCCAAGTGGAATGTTGTACGTATGGATGAGCGGGATAATCATCTGTTTCAAGGCGAGATTCCAGGGTATGCGGTCACAACCGAAGGTCTTGAGTATTGTGTCGTTGCTGTTGATGAGACCCTTAGCGGAATTGGCTACTCAGGACTTCCAAGTAAACCCATCAGGGTTAATATTTCTCCCAGTGGCAAAGCTTGGAGATTGATTGGAGCTACTTTTGGTGCTGCTACTATAGGTTCAGCATCCTATCTAGTATTAAGAAAACAAAAGTAGAAAATTATTCAAGGGAGAATTCACTCGGAGGTAAGAAGATGAACTCCAGATTTACAAAAACGGCTGTTTGGGTGGGTAGGTTTACTTTCTTGTTTGTTTTCTTATTGGGATGTGGTGCTTCCAGGCAAAATGGAAGCGTGGCTGATGAAGCAATTAACCTTGACGATCTTCTCGGTGAAGATGAAATGAGTCAGGTCGGCAATGAGTCTGAACAGGCTGAAGTATTAAGGCTTCTAGGAATCACTCCGGCAGAGCAGCAACCTCAAAATGCTGATTTCACTACAATTAGTCAGCGGCCAGACCCTGATGGCATGCAAGCAGATGTCGATCTGCTGAAACAAGAGCTCTCCGAAAAAGACAAGGAAATTATGCAATTAAGGTCAGAGCTTACTGATAAGGAATTGAAAATCAGCGAAATGGAGGCGAAAACAAACGTGCCTGCTCAACCAAATGTTCATTTCACTGGTCAATTGTCAGAACCTTCTCCTCAATTTAAGTCTCGATATCAGAATGCTTTGAATCAATACAAGGCGCGGAGTTACAATGAAGCTGTTTCTGTTTTTAGTGAGTTGCTTCTAAGTGAACCCAATAATACTCTTTCGGACAATTGCCAGTATTGGATAGGCGAATCTTATTATGGACTCATTAATTACAATCAGGCGATCACAGAGTTTGAGAAAGTTTTTTCATTCCCCAACTCAAATAAAAACGATGATGCCCAACTTAAGTTAGGACTTTGTTATATTAGACTAGGTGATAAGAGTCAGGCACGAGCTGAGTTTGATCGTTTGTTAGCGATTCATCCAAACAGTGAATACGTATCGCTAGCGCAGAAATATATCGCCAAAATGTAATAGTTCACTCAAGATTTTCAACATTACTGGGTAGGTTGTTTCCTGCCCATTTTATTTTTATCTTATAGTAGTTTCATGGGACAAAGAAATAATATTTTTCCAAGCCACTTTCAATCCCTTTTACTTGACTTTCTTTCGAAAAAAATCTATATTTAAATTAATGAAAACAGCCTCTTAGTTTTATCTCGTATGTCGGAATTGAGAAAGGACCCGATAGTAGGTCGCTGGGTTATTATAGCAACTGAACGAGGAAAGCGTCCTTCCGATTGGGCGAATGAACCGAACATCAAGGGTGGAGGTTTGTGCCCTTTTTGTCCAGGTAACGAGGATAAAACGCCTCCGGAAATTATGGCTATTAGACCGTTGAGCGATCAGAGAGATGTTCCAGGATGGGAAATCAGGGTTGTTCCGAACAAGTTTCCAGCTCTTCAAATTGAAGGAAATCTTTCGCCAAAAGGCGACGGAATTTACGATATCTTAAACGGTATAGGTGCGCATGAGGTAATTATTGAAACGCCCAATCATGCCTCAGATCTTGCGGATCTAAGTGAGAAAAATTTTCATGATATTTTATTAATTTTCAGGAATAGGACTCTTGACTTAAAAAAGGATCCAAGATTTAAATATATATTGATTTTTAAGAACCATGGGGCCGCCGCCGGAGCCTCGCTGGAGCACACTCATTCTCAACTCATCGCCACTCCCATTGTACCCAAAAGGGTGGTGGAAGAGTTAGAAGGCAGTAAACGTTTTTATGATTTTAAAGAACGGTGCATTTATTGTGACATCATTCGGCAAGAGAAGAAATCAAAAAGTCGGGTTGTTTCAGACAGTAATTCGTACATAGTTATTGAGCCATTTGCTCCACGGTTTCCATTTGAAACCTGGGTTTTGCCGCAACAACATTACTCTCACTTTGAGGATATGCCGGATCATATGTATAGCGAGTTGGTTAAAGTATTAAAAGACACCCTGGTTCGAATTAATAAATCATTGGGTTATCCGCCTTATAATTTTATCCTTCATACATCTCCGGTTCAGGAGCCCGCGTTACCCGAATATCATTGGCATTTTGAAATAATTCCAAAGTTATCAAAAATAGCAGGCTTTGAATGGGGTTCCGGGTTTTACATTAATCCCACTCCCCCTGAGTCAGCTGCTCAATATTTAAGAGAAGTTAAACTTTGAGCCTCGTTATTAATCAAGAATAGATTAAAAGATGAAAAGTAAACTAAATATTTTTTATGTTTCTTCTGAAACTTTTCCATTTACGAAAACCACTGAATTGGGAGAAGTGTCCAGTGCCCTTCCTAAATGTTTAAAACAAATGGGACATGATGTAAGGGTCATGATGCCCAATTATAAAACAATCAACGAGAGAAAATATATCCTGCGGGATGTGATTCGTCTCCAGGGGTTAGAAATAAAGATTGGAGATAAGGTTTTTCAGGCCAATGGAAAATCTGCCTTTATCCCGAATTCAAAAGTTCAAATTTATTTTTTAGATAATAAGGAGCTTTTTGATACTGATAAATTCGATATTTATAACAATTCAAGTAGAAAGCACAAGAGTAATCCCGACCGCTATATATTTTTCTCGATTGGTTGCTTAGAGACTTTAAAGTTGCTTCACTGGCAACCCGATATTATTCATTGTAATAATTGGCAGACTGCATTAATTCCGTTACTGCTAAAAAGTGTGTATAGCAAAGACCCGTTTTTTAAAAAGTCCAGGACTTTGTTATCAATACACGATTTTTCACAACAAGGAACTTTCGATACCTCGGTGATTAAAAAAGCTGGAATCTCAGAGTCTTTTTTAAATGGCAATCATTTTAACTTTCTTGAAGTAGGTATTAAATACGCTGATATGCTGAATACAGCCAGTGAATCCTATGCTTCCGAAGCACAAAAACATTCTGCTTCAAGTTTTGGATTAGAGAAGCTCCTGAAGGAGCGGAAAAATGAGTTCTGTGGTATCGCCAATAGAATAGATCCGCAAATTTGGAATCCGGAAACAGATTCTTTGATTCCGTTCACTTATAGCCGACGGGATCTTTCGGGAAAACATAAAAACAAAAAAGAGCTTTTAGAGCGATTTAAACTTGATGGTGATGAAAAGACTCCCGTAATAAGCACAATTATACCACTGGTATATGAAAAAGGTATTGATCTGATTATTGAGATTATGGGCGATTTAATGAAAATGGACTTACTATTAATTATTTCAGGAATCGGCGATGAGAAATATCAGAAAAAGCTACGCTTCCTTCAAAAAAAATATCCAAAGAAAATTGGACTTGACTTCAGTATGGATAATTCCTTGGTACATTTAATTGAGGCCGGAAGCGATTTGTTTCTAATGCCTTCGCAGCTTGAACCAGGTGGGTTAAATCAATTGTATAGTTTAATTTATGGGACTATTCCCATTGTAAGAAATACAGGCGGACTTGGGGAAACGGTCAAAAAGTTCGAGACCGAAACCAAAAAAGGAACGGGTTTTGTTTTTAATGATTTTAACGCAAAAGAGTTACTGAATGAAATTAAGAATGCTTTAAAACATTTTAACAATGAAGAGGCATGGGCAAAACTTGTGCAGAATGCTATGAAGATAGACTTTTCCTGGAAGTCGTCGGCCTCAAAATATGTAAAACTTTATCAAAAATTAGTGATCACCAAGAGCAAAAAAAAATAAAAAAAGATTCGGCAATAATGAGTATGAGAAAAATAAGGACGCTTTGGAGAAATGACTTTTCCAAATGCGTTTTCTTTTTTTAATATATATCAAGGTAATTTTTGTTTCATATAGGAACAATGTTTCGCTTTAACACAAGCCAGGACAAAGCAAGGTCTTATTATTACAGATTTAGAGCATATAATTTTGTTCCGGATGTGGCATAAAATTTGTTAAATAATCAATCTTGGGTTTTTGTTTTAACCTTTTGTTAATTAAACAGGAAAATGGAAGGTATTGAAATCTCACAGGGGAAGGTAGGTACGCGAAGAGATATTGCCTTATTGAACGTTAAAGGTTATGTGGATACCATGACCTGCTCGATACTGTTAAATCAGATTACGGATAATTTAAATTCGGGTATTTTACATGTTATCGTTGATATGGCCCAAGTTAATTACGTTAGCAGTGCCGGCTGGGGAGTCTTCGTCGGGGAAATCAAAGGTATTCGCGAAAAAAGCGGTGATTTGAAAATTGTTCAAATGACACCGGAGGTTTATGACGTATTTGAAATGCTTGAATTTAATCGCATACTTTCCTATTACGATTCAATTGAAGAGGCGATTAACGATTTTGATATCTCCATTGGCTTGGACATAACAAAAAGCGTTAAACGTAGTTATACACCGGAAGTGGCAGAGCTTGCTGCAGGGACGGTGGAACCCAATGTAGATCAGAAGGTCACCCCGCTTCCGGATTTAGCAGGACCGGTTGCCAAACAATATTCTCTCAATAAATCCCAGGTTGATGCAAGGATGCTCCCTCTGAATGAAAGAATAAGATTGGTCGTTGTTGAAGATCCGAATCGCGGGGCATTGCAGATAAAAAAGGTTTTAAATACATCGAAATTTGGCTTTACAAAAATAAACATTCTCAAACTTTACAATATGCTAAAAGCTCTAAATCTGGATAGCAAAGAGAAACGGCACCGATTCTTCAGGTCCCGGTAGAGGTAAATTTTAAATCGAAAGGAGAGTCATGTCAAAACAGGGATGCTTAATAAAACGATTGAGTTTTCTATTCACTCAGATATTTTTCGTTGGGCTTTTTTCCCCAATTGTTGTTTGCGGACAGAGTCTTTTAACTTCATTCGCACCCGGTGATGCGATACGATTACAAATTTGGCAGCCCTGGCGGATAACGGAAGGTAAAGCCGAGATTCAAGATCTAAATGGAGATTACGCCGTCAACAGCCAAGGATATACAATACTGCCGTTAATCGGTGAAGTCAAGGTGGTGGGACTTAATCAGAAAACGCTGGCGGTAAACCTTAAGGACAAATATAGTCCTTTCATTAAAGACCCATATATTATGGTAACGCCCTTAATTCGGGTCACCTTACAAGGTTCCGTTAATCGGCCAGGCGCTTATTTGATTCCCCCAACTGCTTCCCTCTGGGAGGTAGTAGAGATGGCAAGCGGCCCCACTCAAAACGCTGATCTAAAAAAAATGCGCTCTGAACGAGGGGGACGGGTTGTAAGTAAAAGCCTTCTACGAAGTTTCGAAAAGGGTTACTCTTTACAGGAAATCGGGATTTTAAGCGGCGACCAGATAATAATTCCAGGCAAAAACAAGTTTACATATAGAGATGTTTTAGTGTTGGCCACTTTTGGTTTACAAGTTGGGTTGTTTTACCTGCGCGTGAGCGAGTGATTTAATTTGTTTTGATTCTAAGGAGCTCTAATAGATGGAATCAGTTTTTCTCGACGAAGAAGAGTTTGAAGAAAAAATAGAGATTCGAAGATATTTTAACGCCGTCGTTAGAAGGTGGTGGTTGGTTCTTATAGTTACGATTGCCGTAACTGTCCCTTGGGTATTATACACCCTGAGTAAACCTCTCGAATATGAAGCGCAGGCAGTTGTTCAATTCAACAGCTTTGAAGGAAATGACCCGACTTTAACTGAAAGCCGTGAGACAGTACTCACGAGCCGTTCTTTTGCTGAGAAGGTCGTTGCGCAAATGGGCCTGTCAGTTGACATTGAAAGCGATGGGCAAAATCAACTTAGCAGACGAAGTTTGTTTTCGCAAGTCTACACAACTCAAAGTCCGATTCCAGGGAAATACTTTTTTGAATTCAATGAAAATTATTCCTATAAGTTAAGTATGCTGCTGGATGAGGATAGGAAAAAAAATGTCAGCGAAGGTCTTATTTCAGAGATTTCTCAAAAGGCCTTAAATGTTAATGGCTTTTCAATTCAGATGGCTCAAAATTTTTCTAAAAACCCCCAAGACCTCACTTTCACTGTCCATCCTTTCAGAGATGCAGTCAAAAATTTTCGCAGCAAAACAGAAACCAATTGGAATCGTTCGGGCAATTTAATGACAATCACTTTGACGGATGAAGATCCCGACCTGGCAGCAAAAATGACCAATAGATTAGCGGAGATTTTTGTTGAGGAAAGCGTTTCGCTCAAAACCAGCGATATTAAGAGAAGAAGTGAACTCCTTGAAGAACAGGTTAATCTTGCCAAGTCGAAGCTGGATGAAGCAGATAGAGCGTTGAAAGAGTTTAAAGAAAATAATGCAATTGATCTAAATGCAGAGCAAGAAACCCAGGTCAATCAGCTGGTTGTTGAAGAACAGCAAAAAAGGGACCTGGAGACTTATAGAAATACGTTGAAATCATTGCTCTCCAAACTCGACGATGAATTGCTTTCGGGAAATGGCAGCAGTATAACTGCTTCGGACAACCGAAAATATATTTTTAGCCAACTTGCGGAGCACGCATATTTTGACAACAATTCGACAATGTTACTTTACCGGCAAAAATTAAGGGACGAAACAGAAAGCTGGAGAGCGATTGTAGCCAGCTCCTCCGAGCGAAATCCAAGAGCGATCTCAATTGACCTTGATATCCGCCAAACTCAAATCCAAATCGAAGATTTGGCTAGTCAGGAGATAAGCTTACTTGCTGGTGAAATAAGAAGGTTAAGCAGGAAGGCACAACGGTTAAGGTACAATATTGGCCGACTGCCTGCCCAACAACAACGATTGGGGGAGCTCACGAGAGATCAGCAGGTTTTGGAGAAGCAGTATCTTGATTTGCTTACTCAGTATCGGGACGCCCAAATTAGTAAAGCTGTTGAATCGGAAGAAATTGTGATATTAGACCCAGCAATCGTGCCGGAATTACCTAAGAATTTAAACAAAAAAACACAAGCGTCGATGGGGGGTGTGTTTGGTCTGGGTTTAGGAGTTTTTTTTGTTATTCTTTTGGAGTTTTTCGATAAGACTGTCAAAACAGTTAATGATGTTAAACGGTTTCTAAAATTACCGGTCATGGGTACGATCCCCTTGCTTGACTTTAGCGATGTTTTCGATTTTCAAGACTCCGAGAAATTGAAGCAGATTGATCAACAACTGGTGACGCATGATTATTCTCCAACCCCAATCGGTGAGGCATACCGCTCCCTTAGAACAAATTTGTTATTCTCAAAGGAACACGGTAAAATACAATCTCTGGTTACAACCAGTACTGAACCGGGTGACGGAAAGTCTTTTACGACAGCGAATTTGGCGATTACATTTGCGCAGCTCAAAACCAATACATTGCTGATAGATGGTGACTTAAGACGCGGCGTTCTTCACAATACGTTTGGGTTACCAAAAGAACCGGGATTTTCAAACTATTTGACAAGAATGGTTCCTCTACAAAGTGTTCTATATGAAACACATATTCCCAATCTGACTCTCATAACCTGCGGTTCTTTAATTCCAAACCCTTCAGAATTATTGGGTTCGCAGCAAATGCGCAAATTTCTTGATGAGGCCAGGAGAAAATATGAGCTGATAATTTTTGACAGCCCTCCGCTAAACGCAGCTACTGATGCAGTCGTTATCGGTACTCAAGTTGATGCAGCAGTGATGGTTATTCGGGCCGGAAAGACCAATCGGGAATTTGCCAACCAGAAATTGGAACTATTTGCAAATGTGCCGGCAAAAGTTTTGGGCGTAATCTTAAATGGAACAACGAGTGATATGGCACATCCTGGCTATAGCTATTATCACTACTAAAATTTGAATAGAAATTTATTTTAACAGACTAACCGAATATGGCAAAAATATTGGTGACAGGAGGCGCCGGTTTTATCGGGTCACACCTTAGCGAGACTCTTTTAAGACAGGGACAGGAAGTCATTTGCCTGGACAATTTCAACGATTATTATAATCCGGTAATCAAGCGCAACAGTATTTCTTGGTCGCAAGGGCAAAGTAATTATACACTGATTGAAGGGGATATACTTGACCTCGATCTCTTACGTCAAATCTTCGCGGATTATAAATTTGATATTGTTGTTCATTTAGCAGCGCGGGCAGGTGTTCGACCTTCTATCCTGGCACCTCTGCTTTACCAGCAGGTCAATGTAGAAGGCACGACAAATCTGCTCGAAATGGCAAAAGAATTCCGGACGCAGAAATTTATTTTTGGGTCCTCATCCTCTGTTTATGGTGAAAATGAGAAAGTTCCCTTTAGCGAGAAAGATCCCGTGGATCACCCCATTTCTCCTTATGCATCATCAAAGAAAGCTTGCGAGCTGATTTGTTACACGTATCATCACCTTTATGGAATTTCTATGACTTGCCTGCGTTTTTTTACAGTCTATGGCCCCAGACAGAGGCCTGACATGGCTATCCATAAATTTACACAAGCAATAAAGATAGGCGAGCAAATTACCATGTACGGTGACGGAAGTTCGCGTCGTGATTACACCTACATTACAGATATTGTTGAGGGTATCTGCAAGTCCATTGACTACTGTTCAGATTATCAGATCTACAATTTAGGTGAATCAAAGACCATTCAGCTTAGAGAACTTATTCAATTGATCGCGAAGTGCTTAGGACAAGAAGCCAAAATTCAAAAACTCGCAATGCAGCCGGGCGATGTTCCGATTACGTTTGCCGATATCACCAACGCAAAAAAAGAAATATCCTACCATCCAAAAGTCGACATTGAGCAAGGGATAGCCAAATTTGTTGATTGGTTTAATGCGGATAACTCCCATGCTTAATTATTTAAGACCTCAACCTTTTCTCTAATTTCTTCAAATGGTTCAAGATAAGGAAGTTTTTCTAGGCAATGTCGTCAAAACTATTGATGCCATTTTTGTTGCTGTCGCTTTTGTGGCCGCCTATTTTCTCAGTTTCCTCGTAAGAGATATTTTTGGGTTAGGTGAGTTTTATTATGCATCTGCCCCCACCATTCAAGCATTTTTATTTTTCACAAATAAATATTACATTATCCCCGTTGCCAGTATTCCAACTTGGCTGCTTTTGTTATCCGTTTTGGGTGCGTATCGAGATATACGAACTAAAACAGTCCTAAAAGAATTTGAAATTTTGCTAAAGGCTGGTGTCCTGGCCACAATCGTGCTGGGTAGCCTCATATTCGTTTTCAAGATGACCGTCACAAGTCGGTTATTTATTGCAGTTTATGCAATGGTGACGGTTGTTGTTCTTTCAATTTCAAGGGTATTCATACGAAAGTTCTTTGATTACATACATCAACAGGGTTACAACCAAGTAAATTTGTTGATTGTCGGCACCGGAAAAAGGGCAAGGGAGTTCATTGATGTTGTAAAAAGTCATGCTAATTTAGGATTGCGAATTGTTGGACTGATTGATGATGAGCATGGCATGTTTGGTAAAGAAATAAAAGGGTTCCGGGTTCTGGGGAGACTTCAGGATATTCCCTTTATCCTGCATAGAATTGTCGTAGATCGGGTGATTTTTGTAGTGCCGAGACTTTGGTTAAATCGAATTGACGAGGCAATTTTGGCCTGTGAACGAGAAGGTATCAGTACTTCGATTAGTATGGATCTTTACAACCTCAGAATAGCGAAAGTGCGCCAGACTGATTTTGGCGGATTTCCGCTGTTAGAATTCGAAACCTTTTCAGCCAAACAGTGGCAGCTTTTTCTCAAACGCACACTCGATATCATCTTATCTTTTGTGCTTTCAATCATTTTTTTTCCAATAATTGTTTTTGTAATAATTGCCATTAAGGCAACCTCAAAAGGTCCGGTGCTATTCAGCCAAACGCGCTCTGGTTTAAATGGCAGGAAATTCAAGCTATTTAAGTTTAGAACTATGGTTGTGGGTGCTGAAATGAAAAAGCGCGAGCTGGAAAAAATGAATGAGATGGACGGCCCGGTCTTTAAGATAAAATTCGATCCACGAATCACAAAGATTGGCAGAATTCTACGAAAATTTAGCATCGATGAAATTCCACAACTGCTGAATGTTTTGCAGGGAGATATGAGCATTGTTGGGCCGCGTCCACCCTTACCTGTTGAAGTAGATTTGTACAAGATGTGGCAGCGCCGGAGATTAAGCCTTAAGCCCGGTCTCACCTGTATTTGGCAAGTAAGCGGCAGAAATAAAATTCAGTTTGAAAAATGGATGCAAATGGACTTACAATATATTGATCAATGGTCTCTTTGGCTTGACTTTAAGATCCTCTTTAAAACTGTATTTGTGGTGCTGTTTGGATACGGTGCGAGTTAATATCAATCACCCGTTAAATGACTTTCAAATTAAATTCCACCTAACTCCCCTTGTGTCAGGTGTTAACATCGTTTCATTCTGACACACACCCTACTTTATAATAACTGCCTTAAGTTTATCTTAACCTCGGTAAACCTTTAAAATACAGGCACGACTTGTCTGCTCCAGCATCCCAAACCAGTGGCATTAAAATTGCTAAAGTTAATGCGATTAAGACCGATCTAATTTTAGCGGTAACATTAGTGAAATTTAAGAGAGTTTGAAAATGTTTAATACACTGTATCCGCTTCCCGGGCTCAATTTATTTCCTTTCTAATTCTGAGGGTTTGCACAAAATGCGTATATTGATGATCGCCCCACAGCCTTTTTTCCAACCGCGGGGAACTCCGTTTAGCGTTTTACACAGACTAAAGGCGTTGTCTCAATTGGGCTACAAAATTGATTTGGTAACCTATCATATTGGGCAAGATGTGGATATTAAAGGGGTGACAATTCACCGAATCCCTAACGTCCCTTTTGTTAAAAAGATTGCTATCGGACCGTCGAAGAGAAAAATCATCCTTGATTTCTACCTGTTCGCCAAAGCAAAAAAAATGTTGAAAAACGGCAAGTATGATCTGCTGCATACTCACGAAGAGGCAGGATTCGTGGGTAATTATTTAGCAAAAAAATACGGGACATTGCATCTGTATGATATGCACTCCAGTTTACCGCAGCAGTTGTCAAATTTTAAATTTACTAAATTAAACTTTTTGATTCGTTTATTTGAAAAGCTCGAGGCCCATACAATCGAAAATGCCACCGCTTTAATTACGATTTGTCCAGAGTTGTTTGAGTATGTCAAGGGCAGCTTCCCCAACAAATTTAACAAATTGATCGAGAATGTTGCAGACAATAGCCTTGTTTTTAACCCCCAAGGTAATGGCAGCCCCAAAAAGAAAAAGATAAAAACAAACGGGGAAGCCGTCATTCTTTATACCGGCACTTTTGAACCGTATCAAGGCATTGATCTACTGATTAAATCATGTGCTAAGGTCGTTGAGCAGACCAAACAGGTACGCTTTGTTTTAGTTGGAGGTAGGCCCAAGCAGGTTGAGCACTACAAAAAAACTGTTAATGAAATGGGTCTCGATAAATATATTGTCTTCACCGGGTCGGTTTTACCAGAAGAAATCCCTGGTTACATTGATATGTGTGATGTTCTGGTTTCGCCAAGAATTGAAGGCACCAATACTCCACTCAAAATTTATTCATACTTGCGTTCCGGAAAACCGATTGTGGCGACTAATCTTATCACGCATACGCAGGTACTCAATGACGAGGTTTCAGTGCTTACGGATTGCACGCCCGAGGCTTTCGGGACAGGGGTATTAAATATCCTGAATCAAGATGATTTATGTAAGCGAGTTACTGAGAATGCCCAAAAATTGGCTGAAGAGAAATATAGCTACGAATCATACTTGGAAAAAACAATGGATGTTTTTGATTATTTGGAAAAACAACTGGAGAACGCTGGCTAATGTGTGGTATTTGTGGAGTCACTTATTTCGATAGAGAAAGAAACGTTTTAGAGCATTTAGTTAAAAGTATGTGCGATGTTATCAGGCATCGAGGCCCTGACGATGAAGGCTGGATCACAAAGGGCAACTATGGTATCGGGATGCGGCGGCTCAGTATCATCGATTTGTTCACAGGGCGCCAGCCGATTTCGAATGAAGACGACTCGATTTGGATTGTCTTCAATGGTGAAATTTACAACCACGTGGAATTGCGTAATAAGCTTATCAAAAAGGGACACAAGTTTCAAACGAAGTGTGATACCGAAGTAATTGTGCACGCTTATGAAGAATACGGCGAAGAGTGCCCCAAAAAACTGAATGGCATGTTCGGTTTTGCGATTTTAGATCTAAAAAAACAGATTCTTTTTTTAGCTCGGGATCGATTAGGGATTAAGCCTCTATATTACTACCATGATTCCAAAAAATTTGCGTTCGGCTCGGAATTGAAATCGATTCTTCAAGTTCCAAATATTCCCAGAGAAGTCGATCTGCGAGCGCTGGATCTTTTCTTGACATTTGAGTATATCCCGTCGCCTTACAGTATTTTTCAGGGCATTCGAAAACTCCCTCCGGGGCATTCACTGACTCTGAAAGATGGACGGATTAATATCAGGGAATATTGGGATTTGGATTTTGATGAGAAAGACATTCCTGAAGGTGAGCTTTGCGAACAACTCCTGGAGCTTTTTCAGGACGCTGTCAAAATTCGCTTGATGAGTGATGTGCCCCTCGGCGCATTTCTAAGCGGCGGCATTGATTCGAGTGCAATCGTGGCGATGATGAGCCGGGTGATGGACCGCCCGGTTAAGACTTTTTCAATTGGGTTTAAAGAAGATACATATAACGAGTCTCATTACGCCCAACAGATTGCCAATCATTTTAATACAGAACATCATGTCGAAATCATCGAACCAAACGCTTTAGAATTAGCCGAAAAGCTGGTCGGATTTCTGGACGAACCGTTCGGTGATTTTTCAATTTTTCCAACTTATCTAGTCTCAAAAATGGCACGGAAACATGTGACAGTTTCATTGTCCGGGGATGGCGGGGATGAGTTGTTTGCCGGTTACGACACTTACATAGCAAACAAAGCGGGCCGCGCATATGAGAGATTGCCGCGGCTGCTGCGAAACGCAATGCATCCTATTTTGAGCCGTATTCCGCCGACCGAGAAAAAGAAGGGCCTCATTAATCGAGCTAAACGGTTTGTTGAAGGAATGGAGCTCCCGGCGGATTTAGAACATACCCGCTGGATGATTTTTTTGCAGGAAGGTGAAAAAATCAAGCTCTATTCAGATGACCTTCAAGACACGCTGAATGGTTCGGATTCATTTGAATTTATCCGCAACTATTTCAACCGGGTGAACACCAGCGATCCTTTAAACCGACAACTTTACGTCGATATTAAATCATATTTGGTGGATAACATTTTGGTCAAAGTGGATCGGATGAGTATGGCGACGTCTTTAGAAACAAGGGTTCCATTTTTAGATCACCGCTTTGTGGAGTTTAGCGCAACTATTCCAAGCAGGTTGAAGCTGCAGGGCAAGAACACAAAATACCTTTTCAAGAAAGCAATGGCGGATGTTTTGCCGCCGCAAATTCTTAATCGTAGTAAAGAGGGATTTAGTATACCCATAAAAAATTGGCTAAAGGAAGATTTAAAGCCTCTCATGTTGGAGGTTCTTGATCAACAAAAAATCAAGAGAGAAGGATTTTTTAACACCAATTATGTAGAACAGCTTAAGAAAGAACATTTGTCGGGCAAAGAAAATCACAGCCATCGACTTTGGTCTATGATGGTCTTCGGAATATGGCAAGATTTATACTTACGAGGGGCAAGCATCAATGAGAAAGCCATTCAAACATCTAGCGAATTTGTTGAGGTTTAACCGTGGCGCAGAAATTCCAACCACTGGACCGGTCAAGGCCGAATGGGAAATTATCAATACTTGTAACGCGAAATGTTTGACGTGTTTACATTGGAAGGAAAAGTCTGATTCAAAAATACTTAGTACTGCGCAGGGCAAGAGTCTGATTCAGCAGCTTGCCCGCTCCGGGCTGTTGAATTTATATTTCACCGGCGGCGAGCCTTTGTTGAGAAAGGATTTAGCGGAGCTGCTGAGTTATGCAAAAAAATATGGCCTTTCAACCGCTTTAGTCACGAACGGTCTACTCATAACCGAACGTCGCGCTCGGGAGTTGGTGGATACAAAGCTCGATACGATTTACATTTCAATAGATGCGGCTGAGGCAGATTTAAATGATGAAATTCGTGGTCTTAACGGATACTTCGATTTGGCATTAGCTGCGATTGATAATTTAAAGTCAATGCGTCGCAATGGCAATCCGAGAATTTTTATAAAAGCAACGATTAGCTGTAAGAATGTGGATCAAATAGTACCGCTTGCAAAATTGGCTAATCGTAAAGGCATCGAAGGTTTTAGTTTTCAACTGGCTCAACTACTTAAAAATGCCAATTTTATTTTTGACGAATCTTTACTGCTGGGCCAGCAAAACCGACATGTCTTTGTTGAGCAAATGGAATTGTTGGTAAAATCTTTCAGTCACTTATTGACCGGGTCGATTGAATATTATCAAGCTTTGCAAGACTATGTTGCAAATCCTGAATCGCTGCAAAAGTACCGTTCAATCTCGGGTTTTTCTTTTGTGCAGATTGATCCCTATGGCAGAATTTTTACCTGCCCTGCCAAGGATAATCAAATAGGCGATTTTCGGGAAAATACCTTTGAAAAGATCTGGTTCGGTCAAATTGCCAACAATCTACGACAAGAAAAAGAGGCAAATGTAAAATCAAGTTATCTGTTTGAAACCCTGGGGAATATGAATGTCGCTGTTTCTGACTTAAGCCTGAAACGTTTTTTTAAACTTGTGCGCCCAATTCTGAATGGCGCGAAATTATTCTAATCTGATAATTGTGGAGAAATAATGACTGCAACTGCTGAAACGGTTAAGGAACCAAGATTGAAATTGACAGATCCTCTTTTGAGGGAAATCGCCGAATATTGGAATGAACATATCCACGATTTGGAGCTGGCTAAACACCCCATCGGAACCCGAGGGTTCTTTGCCGATTTAGATGAATATCGGTTTGATAAATTACGATATCTGCCCAGCTTGGTAAACTTCAATGGTTACAAAGGGAAAAAGTTACTCGAGGTAGGCTGCGGTGTTGCCATTGATTTAGTTAGATTTGCCAGAGGCGGTGCTCAGGTAACCGGGATGGATTTAGCCGGGCAATCGATAGATTTAGCTAAGAAATATTTTGAACACGAGGGTTTGCAAGGCGATCTCCGTTTAGGAAATGGCGAAGAATTGGAATTTGGCGACAATAGCTTCGATATCGTTTATGCGCATGGCGTGATTCAGTACACTTCGAATGCGCAGAAATTAGTCAGCGAGCTACACCGGGTCGTCAAACCGGGAGGAGAGGTTATTATGATGGTTTACAACCGAAATTCTTGGCTGAATTTTATGTCCGAAAAGTTTGGCATTTCTTTGGAGCATGAAGACGCACCGGTTCTGAAAAAATATTCTCAGAGTGAATTTACGGAATTGCTTAAACCTTTTACTCAAGTGAGGTTAGTGCCGGAAAGGTTTCCGGTAAAATCCAGGTTGCAAAAAGGTTTAAAAGCAATAGTTTTTAATCAAATTTTTGTACCGGGTTTTAACGTGATTCCCAAGTCGATTACGCGCAGCACCGGTTGGCATTTGATGGCATTTGCAACAAAATAGTGCCCGACTGATATGTTACTATTCGAAGTCTTTGTGAGCGTTTGTCAGCGAAGTAATCCTGCTGAGTAGCAGACCTGAAAATTTCCTTGGTAAAAGGGTCTTGGGCCAGGCAGAAGCAACGCCTCACAAGCACGAATATAGTTTAAGTTAGGCCTTAAACGAAAAAACAGCATCGATGGGATTAACGGAAAAATATTTGGAAGGCAGAGAAAGTAGCTCGAATGAAAAGGGATCTTGCTCAGTTACGAGGGAAACAATTTGATGTTCTCATTATCGGCGGTGGAATTTACGGTGTTTGTGCCGCCTGGGATGCTGCCCTTCGCGGTCTGTCAGTCGCGCTGATTGAAAAGAACGATTTTGGCTCCGCAACATCATCTAACAGCTTGAAAATTATTCACGGCGGTTTACGGTATTTGCAGCAGGCGGACTTCAAGCGCATGCGCGAATCCATTGCAGAGCGAACCATTTTGATGCGCATCGCTCCCCATTTGGTGCATCCTCTGCCGTGCATTATACCCACCTACGGCCACGCTCTCAAAGGAAGAGAGGTGATGGCAGCAGCGCTTTTCATTAACGATTTGGTTGGTTTCGATCGAAACAGGTTAACCGACCCGCAGAAACGGCTCCCTAACGGCAAAGTCATTTCGAAAGAAAAATGCAAGGAAATCATTCCGGGTATAAATGAGGAAAACCTCTCTGGCGGCGCTATTTGGTATGATTGCCAGGTTTACAATTCCGAGCGTATGCTGATTTCAATTTTGCGCTCCGCTGTAAATTCTGGGGCGGTCACGGCCAATTACACGGAAATGGTAGGTTTTATCACTGAACAGGGCCGGGTGACGGGAGTTAAAGCGAAAGACAATTTGACCGGCGATATACTTGAGATTTCGGCAAAACTGGTAATCAATAACGGCGGCCCGTGGCTTAATGATGTGTTAGCTCACCTCAACGGTAAATTAACTCGCCCGAAGATAAAACTGTCCGCGGCAATGAACCTGGTTATAAAAAGAAAACTGTTCGAAAAATATGCCGTTGGTATTTGGAGCAAGTCAGATTTCCGGGATGGGGACGCCTTGCTCAGTAAAGGATCGCGGCTGTTTTTCATTACGCCTTGGCGAGAGTATTCGTTAATCGGCACAACTCACGTTCATTATGATGGTGAACCGGGGCAGTTTAAAATTAAAGAAAGTGATATTCAAACATTCCTCGATGAAGTGAACGCCGCTTACCCGCCTGCTGATTTAAGACGGGAGGATGTAGCCTTTTTTTATGGCGGCATGCTTCCTGCAGATGAGGACCAGAAAGCTGGTGAAGACGTCCGACTGCTTAAGAATTACCAAATAATTGATCACGCCAAAGATAGCGGGGTAGAAGGCCTTATTTCAGTGGTGGGCGTAAAATTTACCACTGCTCGAGATGTGGCTGTAAAAACCGTGGATTGTGCAATTGAGAAACTGGGAAAAAGCCCGGTCAAATCTTTGACTTGCACTACCTTGATCTTTGGCGGCGATATCGGGAATTTCGAGAATTTTATAGACGCGGAAAAATCTAAAGCTCCTCACGGATTAAGCGAAAATAGTATTGAGCATTTGGTTTTGAATTACGGCTCCGAATATCCCGAAATTTTGAAATATGGCGAAGAGAATCAGGAGTTTATACGACCCATTTCTCCGGACTCTGAGATTTTACAGGCCGAGGTTATTTATGCTGTTCGTGAGGAAATGGCAATCAAATTAGCCGACGTTGTGCGAAGGCGCACCGAACTTGGAACAGCAGGCTGCCCTGAGGATGCCGTCCTCCGAGTTTGTGCTGATTTAGTTGGTCATGAGCTGGGTTGGGACGAGCAAAAAAGGCAGGCGGAAATCGAAGAGACGAAACAAATTTACGATCCGGCTCCTTAGGATTTAGCTTAATTTTCCATAATAGTGAACGCACATAAGCGTTCACTATAGATTAAAAAAAATAACTAAAATGAAAAAAAAAGTATTCGTAACCGGAGCCACAGGATTTACTGGCGGTCATCTTTGCAGAATCTTAGTCGACAAAGGCTACTCCGTTGGCGCCTTGGTGAGAAAATCAAGTAAGACCAATGAGCTGGAAAAATTAGGCGTTAAGCCGGTCGTAGGTGACCTGGCAAACCTAAACTCGCTTAACGGCGCTTTAGAAGACATCGACACGGTCTTTCATGTCGCAGCGGCTTATCGTCAGGAGGGAATTTCCAAAGAGCAGTTCTGGAAAGTAAATGTTGACGGAACCAGGGCACTGCTGGAGTTTGCCAACCAAAGCAAAGTGAAACGATTCGTTCATTGCAGCACCGTCGGTGTCCAGGGAGAAATCAAGAATCCACCTGCAAAGGAAAGCGATCCTTATCAACCGGGCGATCACTATCAGGAATCGAAAATGGAAGGTGAAAAACTCGCTCTAAAGTTTTTTAAAGAGCGGGGTTTGGATGGCGTCGTAGTGCGCCCTGTGGGGATTTTTGGGCCTGGCGACTTGAGATTCTTAAAACTGTTCAAATTCATCAACAACGGCAAATTCCGTATGATCGGCAAGGGCGACGTGCTTTACCATTTAACTTTTGTTGAGGATTTGGTTCAGGGAATCATTCTTGCCGGTCAAAAAAAAGAGGCTTCCGGAAATATTTATACCGTTGGTGGCGAAGAGTTCATGACCTTAAAAAAACTGGTGGCTCTGATTGCAGAGACTCTTAATAAGCCGGTACCGAAGAAAAGTATACCCTTAAAACCGGTCTACATCGCCGCGGTAATGTGCGAAACAATTTGCCGGCCGCTGGGAATTGAACCACCTCTCTACCGCCGTCGTCTGGACTTTTTCACGAAAGATCGTGCCTTTGATATTTCAAAAGCCAAAAAGGAACTGGGATATAAACCTCAGGTTCCGCTCAAGCAAGGCTTAAAAATAACCGCTAAATGGTATAAAGAAAATAATCTAATTTAAGATATGGTAGAAACAAAACAGTCTCAAGCGGAACAGTTCAAGATTGCAAACACCATTAAGGATGAAAAGTCATCCAAGCTGGGTCAGTATCAAAATCTCATTCTTGGCAAAACTGGTTTTGGCATTCTGATCAAGTATGAGTTGATTACCACTCTGATTTCAGCAATTCCCGGAGCGCTTGGGCTTTTTTTACGAAGTAAGCTCTACCCAAAAATATTGGGAGAAGTCGGAAGGAATGTTGTTTTTGGCACTAACGTAGTTTTCCGGCATCCACATAAAATAAAAATCGGTAATAATGCTATCATCGACGACAATTGTCTCCTCGATGCAAAAGGGTCATCTAATGACGGCATCACGATTGGCAATAATGTTTTCCTGGGTAGAAATACGATCCTGAGTTGTAAAGATGGCAATATCGAATTGCACGATCATGCCAACATCGGGTTTAATTGCGAGATATTTTCTTCAAGCAAAGTGGTTTTAGAAGAATACGCGCTGCTTGCGGCCTATTGTTACGTGGTAGGCGGTGGGAATTACAGCCTCGAGAAAACCGGCAAACCCATTTCCGAACAGCCGATTTTTGAAGACAAAGGTGTTTTGCTTGAAAAGAACTGCTGGCTCGGGGCTCGCGTCACCGTTCTCGACGGAGTCAAAATTGGGCATGACAGCGCTATTGGATCCGGCGCACTAGTAAACTCTGAAATTCCGCCTTTTTCGATCGCGGTTGGCACACCGGCAAAAGTGGTAAAGATTCGCGAATAAGAGAGCGCTTCAACAAGAAATATAAAGAATGCAAGCATCTAAAATTTCTCAATTTCCTTCTGTTACCATTGGCGTGATCAATTATAATGGCTCGAAATATTTGGAAAAGACCCTTGCCGCGATTTTTAAAATTGATTATCCAGATTATGACGTCATGCTGATTGACAACGCCTCCACGGATGAAAGCGTCGAGTATGTGCGAAAACATTTTAAGGATGTTTCTGTTCACGAGATGGCTGATAATCGCGGTCCTAACATTGCCAGAAACTTTGCCTTGAAGAACGCAGAAAACCGTTATTTGCTCCTCCTTGATAACGATGCGATTGTTACAAAAGAGTGTCTTTCGAATCTAATTGGTGTGTTGACAGAAAGCCCTGATGCAGCCACATGCTCGCCTTTAATCGTCGATTCTGAGAATGAACAAAAAGTTCAATACGGAGTGACTCACATTCATTTTGTCGGCGCTGCTCTCATCGAAAATCTAAACGGCAGTGGTTCAACGACAGATGAAAGAGTTTCGGTCGCCACAACTATAAATGGCACCGCCTTGTTGGTCGACCGCGACCGCGCCAACAAAGTGGGTCTGTTTGATGAACAAATGTTTTTTGGCTGGACCGATGGAGATTATTCGTTTCGGCTGACAGGTGCCGGTTACAAGTGCTTAGTTGACAAGAAGAGCAAAGTTCTGCACCCGGCGAGTGTCCGCTCTAAGAAAGTGGTTTTACATCAAGTTAAAAATCGGTGGGTTTTCATATTAAAAAATTATTCATGGAAAACTATAATTCTGAGTTTTCCTGCCCTTGTTTTTTATGAGATTGCCTTTTTCCCTTTTGTTATCATCAAGGGAAACCTGAAAGAATATTTTATGGCGATAACCACAATGATTCGCGAACTGCCAAAAACATTTGAGAAACGGAAGGAATTTTTTGAAAGAAAAAAACTTCCCGATAAAAGACTTCTTCGATCAGGAAATTTTACAAACTCTCAATCTATCATAAAGAATAAATACTTAAGAGTGGGTACCGTCCTCGTTAATACAATTTTGGATAAATATTGGATTCTCATAAAACGATTTATCTAAGATTTAATGGAGATTTAATGTGCCACCATCACAAGTAAAACCGTTGTGGAATATTTAGTTACAAATCGAAGTAGAATTGAACTTTGTATCATGGGAGTCTGAAATGCAACAAGGGAAACATCGCATTAAAAGGTGGTTTCTATTATCTCTAATACTATCGTTTGTCATTCAGATAATCGGTATTATATCACAAGATCCTCTTAGAGTTAGAGACGGTAAGGAGTATCTTTCTATAAGTCGGAATGTTTATGAAGGAAATGGATTTGCAGTCGATGCTGATTTGTATGATGATTGGAAACCTCATCATGAAGAGAAGCCAACAAGAATGCGGCAGCCTTTATATCCGTTATTTCTCGTAGTCTTTTATTGGTTTTTAGGTGAAAACATACTTATAGTGCAAATTTTCCAGATAGTATTAAATCTACTTTCGTTTTTTTTAATCTATAGAATTATAGTTAACTCTTTTAAAGAGAAGCTGTGGCCTTGGACGTTAGTCATTATTGGTGTTTATTGGCCGGTTTGGATTTGGGCAAATGCAATTTTATCGGAGAGTTTGTATATCTTTCT
>SMXC01000174.1 GCA_004356825.1 Caldithrix sp. | reverse complement strand
GTAAATGTGATCCCGGAAATCATTTCTATCTTCAATTGGCATGGTGAAGTGTGCGAGGAGGGAGAAGTGCTGATGATTGTGAAAACCGCCGGAGATAAATTCTCTGCTTTGGAGAAAAGAATAAAGCAGGAACATAGTTACGAGGTGCCGGAAATTATTGCCCTGCCAATTGTGGCGGGGTCAAAGGAGTATTTAAATTGGATTCAGAAAGAGACCAGAGCTTAATCCTCAGTCTGCTGGATCAGGGTTTGCAATCAAGACCGGATGCTTAGGAAGTTAGTACGCATAATAATACAAGGGTGGGCAGAATGGAATTGATTATCATTGGCAGCGGCACCGCAGCGTTGCAACCACACCGGGGTCCCTCAGGTTACGTTCTGAAAGTCGGCGATCAAACATTTCTGCTTGATGGCGGAACGGGGACCTTATTGAAATGTCTCGAAGCAGGCGTATCATATAAAGATATCGACAAGATTTTCTACACGCATCTTCATCCTGATCACACAGTTGATTTAATCCCGTTTTTGTTTTCCACCAGGCATACACCCGGTTTTGCACGCACTAAAAAGTTAGAACTTCATGGCCCGGTGGGATTTAAGGATTTTTTTAATGGCCTGGTTGGTTTATATGGCAAAGGATTAGTTGAAGGTGACTATAAAATTGAAGTTGTTGAAATGGCTGAAAATAATCTTTGTTTTGAACGACTGAAAATAACGGCTAAGTTAATGAAACATTCGGAGGGTGCAATCGGTTACAGGTTTGAGCTGGATGGTAAAGCGTTTGTTTATTCCGGAGATACGGATTTTTGCCAAGGCATCATCGAGTTAGCTCAAAATGCCGATGTTTTACTTCTGGAATGTTCTTTTCCGGATGAGATGAAAGTTAAAGGTCATTTAACTCCGACGGAAGCCGGCAAAATTGCAGAGAGGGCGGGGGTGGATAGATTAATCCTGACGCATTTGTACCCTCCCTGCGATGAAGTGGATATTCTGGAGGTTTGCCGCGGGCAATTTAACGGGGAGATTAAATTGGCAGAAGATTTAATGCGAGTTGAAATTTAGAGAGACTTTGGTTTGGATTCCAGGAGAACTACAACAATTAGTGTTTCGGTTGTGCTGCACGTGTTGATCTTTCTGCTCTGGGCAAGCGCTTTGAAATGGAATTTATTTGCAACGGCTGAGGAGAAGCTTCCGGACAATGAGCCGCTGGTTTTCGAGCTCCAGCAGCAAAATCGCTCACGGCAAGTTGTTGAGGTACCTGATGATGCGAAAATTAAGGATCCGCCAGAGGATCCTCGGTTCGCATCTGATAAAAATGCGCTGGCACGAAACTCTGAAACGGATGCCAATTTGGATATGGGCGACCCTTTTGCCCGGGGGGACTTTTATTTTCCGGAATTGCCGACGGAAGAGGGTCCGCTGGGTGAGCCCGGAGTACAAGCTGAGTCCGATGATTTGTCAAAGGAGATAACTAACTCGCAAGATGAGGTTAAGGAAGATAAAACGGATAACATTGTAGATATGAGGACGAGTGACTTTAATCGGGAATCATTAACCAGGCCGCAGCAGACTATGCAGGCAGGTGTTTCGCAAAACATACCAAGAATAAGATACGATAACCGTAAGTCGCGCGCTCCGGATATGGGCGGCATGTCCTTTAATACATACAATTGGGACTTCGCACCCTATATGCTTGTTTTAAAGAAGAAAGTGCAAGGGAATATTTTCCCGCCACCTGCTTTTACTCATATGGGCCTCATTAGGGGCGAAACGTTGTTGAGGTTTAAAATATATCCCAATGGGGAGCTGCGGGATTTGGTGTTATTAGAGTATACCGGGCATGAAACGTTGATGAAAACCAGCATAAGTTCGATTAACATTTCCGCACCGTTTCAACCTTTACCGGCTGATTTCCCTGAACCATTTTTAGAAGTCACCGCAAAGTTTTTCTTCTATATTAGAGGACGTTAACCAAGAAAGGAGTAACCATGGAGCAAGTTTGGCAATTCTTAGTAAAAGGTGGAATCATGATGATTCCACTGGCGATATGCTCAACTTTAGGACTTGCGATTGTTTTAGAGAAAGCGCTTTTTTTGCGGAAAAAGAAGGTCATCGTACCTGAAATCGTCAACATTTTAGATAATATTAAAGACTCCAATGATATTGGATTGGCGCTTTCTATTTGTGAAAAACACGACGGTCCTTTTGCGAATATTATCAAAGTAGGCCTGGAAAACCGCAACCTTCCAAAGGACGAAATAAAAGAAGCTCTAAATGACCAGGGCCGGCAAGAGGTCCATGCCATGGAGCGCGGTTTAGTCACGTTGGAAACCATAGCGGGTATTGCACCGCTTATGGGACTTCTGGGTACTGTCATTGGCATTTTGAAAGTTTTTGATGTGATTTCCGAACTAGGAGTTGGACAAGCGACTGCGCTCTCCGGTGGGATCTCTGAGGCTCTGGTCACAACGATTATTGGCCTGTCGATTGGCATTCCGGCGGTTGTTGTCTATAACTTTTTCACCAATAAAGCGGAAAGCCTCATTTTGGAAATTGAGAAATATTCTTCAGCGCTTTTGAACAAAGTTACTTCTTTTCGAACCAATGAGAAAGTGAAGGGACAGGTGAAAGCCGATGCAGTTTAAAATTAAACAGAAACGCAAGGTCATGATAAACATAACATCACTGATAGATGTGATGTTTTTGCTGCTCATTTTTTTTATGGTTTCATCAACTTTTCTCGAACAACCCGGAATAAAATTGGAATTGCCACATGCCCAGAGCGCAGTGTTGATAGAACAGAAAGATTACACTCTATTTGTCGATAAAGAGGGCAAGATGTTCCTTAACCGAGAAGAGGTTTTGGTAAAGAATTTGGGTGAGAAAATAAAAGCCGCCTTACCGAATATGCAAGACGGTGCCTTAATCCTGAAAGCGGATCAGGATGTTTCTCACGGAGTTGTGGTTCGGATCATGGACGTGGTCAAGCGGAGTGGAGTTAAAAAGCTGATTATCGGGACGAGGGTGGATAAAAGTAATTAAACCACTTGCATTTTTAAGTTAATTTTCTTATAATTAGGCGCTTTTATTCTAAGATTATGGATTTTAGAAAATAGATTGGAGATTTAGATGGCAAAAAGATGTGATATTTGTGGAAAAGGACCTTTAGCGGGCAACAATGTGAGTCACGCTCACAATACGACTAAACGTCGTTGGCTGCCCAATTTGAAAAAGATCAAGGCTAAGATAGATGGGCAGGTTAAAAGGATTCGCGTCTGCACCCAATGTATAAAAAGCGGGCGGGTTGTAAAAGCAATTTGATTTTCGTCAATTTCATTTTTTTATAAACTAAGAGCGTCGTAAAGTATATATTCGCGACGCTATTTTTTTGTTTAAACTCCTCTTACTCGGTTCGTCGTCGCAAGTAAGCGGGTACATCCAGATCATTGTTACTTTCCTTTTCCGAAATTTCTTTCACAGGTTCAATGTTTTCCGGTTCGGTCGTAGGTTCCGGTTTTTCATTAATGCGTTGATAAGTTGGTATGTCGAGATCTGACAGAGGGTTGTCAGAATATTCAAGGAACTTTTTTCTACCATTGTTGAGAGAACTCAGTCTGCCATTATGATTGAAGCCGGTTGCAATGACTGTGACGCGCATTTCTTCGTCCAAATTTTTATCGACGACTGCGCCAAAGATGATATTTGCGTCTGAGCCGACAGCTTCCGAGACCACGCTGGTGGCGTCGTTTACTTCATGCAGAGTCATGTTCTCTCCGCCAGTCACGTTAACCAGCACCCCTAACGCGCCCTGAATGGAGACATCTTCGAGGAGAGGGCTGGAGATGGCCTGTTGGGCGGCTTCTAAAGAACGGTTTTCGCCGGAGGCGCAGCCGGAACCCATCAACGCATCGCCCATTTCCGACATGACAGTACGGACATCAGCAAAATCGAGGTTAATTAAACCGGGAATGGCGATTAGATCGGAGATACCCTTGGTCGCTTGCAGGAGCACGTCGTCGGCAATTTGAAAGGCGGAATTCAAGGGCGTGTCTTTGGGTACCACGGAAAGCAGTCTTTGATTCGGGATCACGACTAGCGTGTCAACTCGGTCTTTTAATTCGGCGATTCCTTCCTGGGCGCGTTTCATTCGTTTGGGGCCTTCGAACATAAAAGGCTTGGTGACAATGCCGACTGTTAAGGCGCCCAAATCTTTCGCAATTTCAGCAACGATGGGTGCAGCGCCGGTGCCAGTGCCGCCGCCCATTCCGGCAGTTACAAAAATCATATCAGCATCAGATAGTGCTTCAAAGACGGTTTCCCGGTCTTCTTCAATCGCCCTTCTTCCGGTTTCAGGGTTGGCGCCGGCTCCGAGACCTTTGGTTAAGGCACGCCCGACCTGAATGCGGGAGTTGGCCCGGCACATTTCGAGCGCCTGTAAATCTGTGTTGATGGTTAAAAATTCAACGCCACTTAATTTTGCTTCTATCATGCGATTAATGGCATTTCCGCCAGCACCGCCAACACCAACAACTATCATTTTTGCGGTTGCGGTGTGGCTTTCATCGAATGCAAATCTTAGATTCATGACTTTACTCCCATTTTGTTCAAAGAGTTCAAGTTGTTGTTTTAGCTTTTCAGTCATATCAGGACAAGCTATCTAAGCTGGGTACCGACCGTTAAACCATTTGCGCATTCTCCCCATAATCCATGGAAACAAACCCTGTTCACTATCACCAAGAAATTCATCGCCTTGATGTTGGATTCCGTAGTGAATCAGCCCGATGCCGGTTGCGTGAATTGGGCTTTGTACTAAGTCGGTTAAACCGTTAAATTTATTCGGCACACCCAATTTAACGCTCATATCAAAAATTTCTTCTGCAAGTTCAACAGTACCTTCTAACAAAGAACCGCCGCCGGTGAGGACCAAACCCGCAGTCATGAGATGAACATAGTTCGATCTCTTGATTTCACGATGGGCGAGAGTCAGAATTTCCTCCATTCTAGGCTGGATAATATCGACCAGATAAGCTTTGGAAAGTCGTCTTTCCGGTCGTCCGCCGACTCCGGGCACATCGATTGTTTCATCACGGAAACCGGGTTTTCGAATTGCGCAGCCGTGCTTAATTTTTATGTTTTCAGCCTGATCAATCGGTGTGCGCAGCCCAAGGGCGAGATCGTTGGTAATACTTTTCCCGCCGAGACCAACTACGGCCGTGTGTCGAATACATTCCTCAAAAAACATGGCGATGTCTGTGGTGCCGCCGCCAAGATCCATCACAATCACACCGAGTTCTTTTTCGTCTTCACCCAAAACGGAATAGCTTGAGGCCAAAGGCTCAAGCACCAAATCCATGGTCTGCATTCCTGCCCTGCTGATACTGCGGTAAATATTCTGGGCGGAAGTGATCGCCCCGGTGACAATATGGACCTCAGCCTCTAAACGGACCCCCGACATACCGACAGGATCTTTGATTCCATGCTGGTCATCAACAATAAACTCTTGCGGTAAAATATGCAGAACTTCCCGATCAATCGGCAGGGCCACAGCCTTTGCCGCATCGATGACCCTCCTGATGTCAGCCGGGGTGATCTCATGATTGGGGCCGGCTACCGCCACGACTCCGCGGGCATTGATACTGCGAATATGTTCGCCTGCTATTCCGGCAAAAACCTCATCGATCTGGACGCCTGCCATGCGTTCGGCCTCTTCGATAGCCGCCTGGATGGAGCGGATAGTTTTGTCCAGGTTGACGACAACACCTCGTCTTAATCCATCGGATGGACTGGTGCCGACGCCAATAATTGTTGGCTCAAGGGAGCCATTCACCTCTGCAATGATGGCGGCAATTTTAGTGGTTCCAATGTCCAATCCGGCGATATACTTTGACATCTTACACCTTCCTTTTTAAGACAATAGGACGGGGTTAACTTTTAAGAAATTCTTTGACAATGACTTGGTTTTTAAATCTCAAGTCGAAGCATTTGACTTTTCCAAGCTTGTTTTCTCGTTTTAAAAGATTCAGAACTTCAAGTAAATTTGCGTTTTTATTCTGAAGATTACCGTGCCCTAAAATGACCGGCGTGGCACCTTCATTAAGATAAAAGTAAATGCCGCTATTTTTCGAGTAAAAAATTTCAGAGATATCACTATATAAAGCGAAATGTTTTGTCTTGGTAAAGTTTAAAAAGTCGATGACTTGATTCAACCCGCCATTTTCTCCAGTGTTTTTGTCAGGCAATATTATGTTTGAAATAATCGGATAGTCAAAAAACATTTCCGTCCGAAATACCGGCATCGGTTGACCTTTTTCATCCAATGCCGTGAGCACCGAGTTATTTAAGAGGGCAATCGGTT
>SMXC01000173.1 GCA_004356825.1 Caldithrix sp. | reverse complement strand
TGCAGGAATGGGACGTCTCAGAAAAGATACAGATAGTTTCTTCTCACAGATTTCCCCCTGATAAATAAATTAAAGTGCTTGTTGCTCAATGAGCTTTGTCAAATCCACTCGCTCAAAACTTTCAAAAACTGAAGCGGGTAGTTCTTCAAATACACCCAGATCAGTATGCTTTCTTAGTCCTCTGTCGTCGGAGAGCCAAATATCGCCATACCTCTGATAGTTCTTCCAGGGCATTTTAAAACGTGGCTTCTCGTCTGTCGCATCCATATAATAATCCCACCAAACTAAGAGCTTACTTTCTTTGTCTACATATATATCATACTTATTTTCCGGCGTTTTGCCGACATTTTTAAATGTCACGCTGAGAATATCGACTGGCCTGCCCTCAATTTCACCCTCACCGAGGTATTTTAAAATAACTCCCGGATCTTTCAGTTTAAAGGGCATAAAAACCCAGTAGGAGTCGTTCATCCAGGTCTCATAGCCATAGTCCAATGCTCTTTGAAGCTCATCAGCGTCAGTGATCTCGGTACCGGTCTTCCAGGCAATACCCTTCCGGGTATTGAGATTCATAATTACAATAGAAATTTTGGACGCAACACGAATATCTCCGGTCCATTTATCCCAGACATTTAATCGCTTGTCAAGCCATCGCCAGGCTACATAGCGGGTTTTATGCCAATTTTCAAGGCCACCGGAAGCCTCGATAACCTCTTCTGCGATTGCTATTGCCTTTGGGTCAGAAGCGGCGGAATCGAAAGTTGCCAGTTCTTTTGGAGGTTCAGTGCAGTTAACTACAGTAAAGAGTAATGCGGGAATAAAACAAACAATGAGATGATTAATATCAAAGAATTTAAGCTGGAACATAAAAATATGCCTCGTGGATATTTGATATTTTAAATAACGCCTTTTGTAAGACCCATTGATTAAGCCAGTGTCATCGAAGGGAAAATTGAACTGCTTTTGTTGAGAGTCTGCTGGCGCAAACCGCTTTCCCCCGCAGCGCTGGTCTTCTAAATATCTTCTTAATAAGCATTCTCAATGCAAAGTTAATCGCTCGGTTTGACCTGTTACAAAAAAGTTAAGATATTTAAAAAAACTTCAAATGTCAAGTAGAGTTTGGCCTCGTTTTCGCATTTATTTGCTAAAACCTGCATAATTTTTGTCTTTTTGAAAGTTGCGTCTCAAATATAATGGCCGCGATCGCAAAGGCCTCAGCAGGTACTATTAGGCGCAAGACTAAAAAAAGACCCATTTTTCTTCTTTTGCACAAGAAACCGGCCGTTAATTCATGGTAATGATTATTTCAAAAGGCTTCTCTCGCGCGACTTTAGGTGAATGAGAAATGTGAGTCTCATTCGAAACCTGAAGATAATATTCAATGGTTTTTACTTCTTGGGGAACTCCCGGAATTATTGCTGAAAATTGAGTCCCTGTTTTTATCATTACGGTTCTCGTATATGAAGAGTCACTTCTACTTTTTTTATAGTACAAGAAAGCACGCTTCACAGCCAAGGGGCCGAGACGCACTTTTTTGCCGTCAAAAACGAATTTATCTCCCTCAATTTTCGCCACAATTTCGATCTCTGTTCCTGCCGCTGCTCTTCTTACCGGCGTATGAATGATATAGGGCGCTGACGACCAGGCGTGGTCAGCTACGGTCGCTAACTGTTCCCAGGCTAAATCAGTATCGAACTTATATTCCCAACTGCAATACATCATGCCAAATGGAAGATTCTTGTCGGAATAAAACTCGCGGAGAAGACTTGCCCACTTGGGCGCGTCAGAGTAGCCCTCTTTTGTAATATTCTGGCAAGAGGGCATTATCGGGAATCCCTTATCAGCAAAAAAACGAACGCTTTCAGCGGCGATTGAGCTTTTCCAGGGAATCATGATGACATCTGTCATACCGGCATCCACCATCAAAGAAGCGATGCCCTGGGTACCATAAAGACCGGCATTATGTTCGGGATCGACCATATCACTCCACATAGAAATCCGCGCACCCGGGTTTGTCGATCTAATCGTTTTATAATAGTACAGTATATCGTCAACCCAGGTTTGGCTTCTGGTTTTTCCGGAATTCAGGCAGCGCTTGTCCCAGGCAAAGACTCTGGTTTCATCAACATCAAGCGAAAAGTCATCAGCTCCTAAAAAGCGGGCAGGGTCATTACACCAGCGCCAAATATAATTCTCAGGTCCATCGGTGTGGAGTCTTCTGTCACTCCGGCAATAGCGCACCTTCAGAATTGACCAGGGATCCGGTCCTATGTAGCTAAAATCGACTTTCACGATTTGTCCATCCTCTATTTGTCCACCACGTAAACGCCGAATAGTCGTTGGTGCATTAAATGTCTCTCCCCAACGCAGCGGGTAGCCTGCAGGCTCCCCCTCTCCGGAATGAACTTCGCTGAACAGCACCTCAAGGTTGGTTTGACGCGTGTTATAAAATTTCTGATAAGCTTCAGCGTGAATTTCCCCGAAATTTACCCGGTAATCACGCCCTTCTTTAAAAACCTCTGAACCTGACTCATCCATGACCACAAAAGGTTCCTGGTTCCACTGTCTTCCCGTACCAGGCTCATGCATCACGTTTGGAGCAATTTTTCCGGAAGAGATTTCGAGATCATAAGAATTTGTGCCGTTTAATTGAATCATTTGTGAAGTTCGAATGCCTTCGAGTGTGGTTAAATCAACACCCCATTGAGATTTCGTGTTTACCCATTTAGCCCAGCCACCCACTCGTGGCCGCAAATTGTAACGTTGTGCGGTGTCATGAAGCCTGGCAAATCTTTGCCAGAGTTTTTCTTCAGGATGACTGGGTACTTCCATCTCCAGATGGCCGTAATGGTGCGAGGCTAAATCGATCATGTTAAACTTAAACTGAGCAATTTTATTGAAATCGACGTAGGCACGTTCGATTAAAGCATCATCTTCGAGCGTATTCAGATAGAAACCATAAAAGGCGCTCCGTAACGACATGTCAGGATAATCAATAATTGTTGCCGGTCGGATTTTAAGCTGGTCATTTTCACGATAGATGAGTTGAAGGAGGGATTGGACTCCATAAAATGTGCCAGAACTATCCTGTCCGGCAATAAGAACGTAGTCCGGGTTAATATCTAGAAAATACCCTTCAGATCCGGGATAACTTTCCGTGAAGATTAGGCCTGATCTTGAAACTAAAGAATCAACTCCACTGTTTCCCGAGTTAAGCTCCCCAACTATAATAGAATCATGGAAATCTTCTGCATTGAAATCGACTTCCAGGGGCTGTATAAAGTGTTTGTTTAAGGCGGAATTGAGTACTTCAACCTCTGCCCTGTTTTTGAGGGTTAACCCGCTAACTAAAATCCGGGTACTCGGTTTGATAATAAAACTTTGTTCTTTATTCTTTAGTCGAATTTCCTGGGGATGAGGAACAATCGGCAATGCCCACTTTTCAGACTGATGAATAGTTTTGCTCTGGTCAAATAAAGACCAGAATAGTATCGCCGCGATTGAAGAAAAAACTGTAAAAACCCAAAGCTTGATGTATCTCACAAGGAAAAGTCTTTAGTGTTCTCTGATACGACAGAATGTTTATCTTCCAAAGAATTTTCGAACTCTTTGTAGACTTGCCGGATGGTCGTATTAATTACTTGCCAATCATACTTTTCTTCAATCACTTTTCTGGCGCGCTGCCCAATTTCCTGAGCTTCTTCCAAATGCTTGAGGAAATAAACCGTTTTTTCGGCAAATTTATCGGGGTCGTCAGCTATAATTATTTCCTCGTCCGCCTTTGCCTCAATTCCTTCGGCGCCTACTGAAGTTGTAATTACCAACTTACCTTGTGACATTGCGTTTAGCACTTTAACCTTTGTGCCGCTGCCGCTTCTTAATGGCGCAATAAAAATCGCAGATTTTGCGATATACGGTCTGACATCTTCAACGTACCCTGTGTATTCTACATTTGAATTTTCCGAAGCCATTTTTTTTAGTATCTTCGGGGGTGAATTCCCAATGAAAACGACCTTTACTTCGGGAATTGCAATTTGAATATCCGGCCAAATTCGTTCTAAAAAGTAAATCGCGGCGTCTCTGTTATAAGCGCCACTCATCGACCCGGCCCAGACAAGTGTATTGGGAAGGATGTTTGCCTTGGACATTTGAAAATAATCAATGTCTACCCCATTAGGAATAATTACAAAATTTCCACCGCCGCACAACTTGGCAAGAGACTCCTTGTCCGTTTCAGAGACAACCGTACATTTATTAAATTTGCTGCAAACACTCTTCTCAAATTTTTCCAATTTACGGTATTGGTAACGAAGAAAGGTCTTCATTAAAGGATTACGTTCTACTTTTGACCACCTCAAAACTCGCAGCGATTCAACATTGTGATTTACCAGAATACTTGGGAGGCCGTTCAACTCTTTGCGATACTGGGCAAGATGCAGAAGATCAAAATGAACGAGGTCGATTTCAGCTGCCTCGATGAGTTTCTTTATGTGGTTAGCGACAGCGGGATCATAATATTTTTGCGCGATTAAAGGCAGCGGTGAAAAAAGATTCAATACAGATAAGAGCAATTGCCGTCGTCCTCGATATTTTAGCTGAAAAATATCGACACTTTTACAGAACTCCTGTAATTTTGGTTTATGTTTAAATCCGGAATCATCCTGGGTAAATCCGATAAAATGGACCGTATAAACATCAGCAAGCGCTTTTAAAACATGATATGTTCTTAGATGATGCCCATGATCTAAAGGAAAAGGGTTTTCAGTTGATAAAAATAAAATATTCATGAAAGCAGCTTCCTAATCAATAGCTGAGGTGCGTTTAATCCGGTTGCGTATATTATATAAATTCTGGTATCTTTCAATCCCGATCGTATTTTTAATCAGGCCTTTTGATTTTTGGATAATGCTCCCCTTAAAAAAAGTCAGCGTGCCGCCCTCGGCGAGCTTGCCAAATTGTGAAATATCATGATTCTTACGGATGAGGATTCGGGGTAGTTCATGCATTTTTGTTGATGAAACTGCATAGCCGAAATTTGACGTGCCGCAACCTGAATAATTCGAGCTTTTGACAGTCTGAAGTACCGTTTTGTTGTATGATCCATGAGGGAAGCTCATGAACTTGACTTGCTTTTCGAGATTTTTTTCGAGTAACTTTTTGGAGTGCGTCACTTCCCATTGTATCTCAGAATTTGAAAGCAGCTCAAGAGGCGTGTGGGTATGGGCGTGTGACTCTATCTGCATCCCGGACTGCTGCATTTCGAGTAACTGGTCCTGAGACATGCAGCCCGCTGAGCCGATGTAGCTGGTAATTACAAAAAAAGTAGCCGGGACATTAAATGACTTTAGAATGGGAAACGCATACTCAAAGTTATCTACCCAGCCGTCATCAAATGTAATGACTATTAGCCTTTTATAAGTCTGTTTTTCTTTTCGATGCATTAGTTGCTCAAGATTAATGGCCTCATAATCATTTTGAGACAAAAACAACATTTGTTTATAAAACTCGGAATCTGAAATTGTAAAGGGTGAGTTTAAGATGCTATCATCCACTTTAGCGTCTGAGGGCAACACATGATGATATGTAATTATTGGGATTCTCATTACAGGAAGGTGCTATATTACAAATTGGATTTCGATTCCACCAGCTTTAGCGATGGCTTCAGCATGACGGCGTAATTTATGGCGAAGAGGCTCGGTAAACTTCGTATAATCAAAAATACGCATATTATGTTGATACAAATAACTGGTCATCCCACTGGCGCAGCAAATCTTGTGGAATTGTTCCAGTAATCACTCTGCGATCATAACAGGATAAAGTACCTGCGATTTGTTTCCAATAACGTTCGGTTAATAAAGACATCCTTTCTCCTTGGTTTGGCGAGAAAGAAATGTATGAAAAATTATAATCCATAACTACCTGTTTGGTTCTGGCTTTGCTATATTAACCTGAGTTCGATATAAGAAATCAAAGACCAAAACTTGCCTATACCGTCATTCCGGCAATCTTTAACAGGCTGTTGCAAATAAGACTTAAGCCACGGATTGACTCGGATTTCCACTGATTATCTGAATATTATTAAGGAAAGGTCATTTTCGTCAAACAATCTGTGAGAATCCGTGTTCATCAGTGGCAAAAAGATGAATCTGCAACAGCCTGAATCTTTAAGCCGGAATATAGTTGTACATGACGAAAAGATCCTGCCTGCGCAGGAATGACATTGGACGGGTCGTTTCAGGTCTTTGATCCTCATTTTATTGCTTACGTCGAACTGACGTTATATTAGGAAATCAGCAATGATATTGATTACAATGTAAAAATGAATTCAAGGCGGCTAAATTAGTTCCTTTATTATTTGTTCCAATTCGTTGTATATTTTTTCCGCAAAGAGCTTTTGACCGAAATCTGTCAAATGTACGAAATCCCACCATAAGAACCCCTCATCGTATTTATCGCGAAGATAAGAATGCATGTCAATTACAGGAACTCCTCTGGATTCCCCGGTCAACCTCATGACTCGGTGCTTTGACAAAAGAAAGTTGGTTTTGTTCTCCAATGAATTGGGCTCCAGGAGCAAGATTGGCTGTATACCTGCCCTCAAGCTCATGTCGATGATTCTACCTAGATTCAAAGCTAACCAATCCGGCTTCGCGTCATTAGTCCCTAGATTTATAACAACCACTTGGGGATCCAGCTTCAGCCATTCTTGCTCGTAGACTTCTATAATGTAGGATGAATTGACTCCGGGAATTCCGGCATTAATACATTGAAAATAAGTATCCGTGCTATCCGACGAATTGAGTCTATCCTCTATAATATCGACAAACTTCCTGTTTCGCTCTGAAGCACCCACACCTCGCGTCTGCGATGTTCCTAAAAAAAGAATTCTGCATACAGTATCAGTGGGTTTTTCAGGATAATTTTTCTGAATATAGGTCACCGTTTGTGTCACGCTCTTCCTTTTCCAATCGTCCTCCCTTTGTTCCATGTTGATATCTATGCGTGGATAGCTGGGTGCTTTCCAGGACTGAAAGCTAAACATTAACACGGCTATGAACACGAGTACGATGTTGAACATGATGACGTAAAAAGCCAGAATTTTTCCATGCAGCTTGCGCACCAAACGCAGCAGCAATGCAACAATAAAACTCAGGATCATTGCAATCACTACTGAAATTACCGTAATGAGAAAAGAACCCTTGCTGTTTTGAAACGTTTCATGAATGATGGTGGCGTCGTTTTGATAAATAAAGATGTTATCAACGAGTGCCATGTTCCTGCCTCCTCTGAAACCGATTCTTTGCGCCTCCTCAAAATCCCCATTGAACTTTCCTACCTGCCTGTCATCAAGGAACGCTACCACGTGTTCTCCTTCGAAGCGGATTGTCAGTTGATGCCAATTCCCCGCACTGACTCTGGGGATTCTGAGACTCGTTCTTTGTAAGAACTCCCCAATACCTGAGGCAGTGAAATACATACTATCAAAGTGTCGATTTGTGCTGATGCGAATCCCTGAAAAGCCCATTTGATGCTTGTTGAAGATAAAATTTAAATACGCACTCGGGCCGAGCAGAAAATCAAACTCAACCTGCTTTAGATGCAAGGAGTCTTTATATATCACTTCCTGAAATCCGTGCCAAGCTGCGAGATTCAAACGGTTTTTTGCCAAAGCATGCGGTTGCTCTGTAAATGATCGCGCACCCATTACGGACGTGCCAAGGTTCCTTTTACTTGATATCCACGCACCGTTATTGGCAAGCGTATTCTGGTCCAGCAAATAATAGTGCGAGACGATGATGCCAAACGGTATCTGTAACCCAAGGCAGAGCACTGCAAACAGCAGATTTCCTTTAATAGATGGATTTACACTACGCATCATGTTGTACAAAGTATATTTGACAAACAATTTGACCGCTACCGGGGATATTTCATATCAAAAATCCGTAAGTCCTTTATTTCGCCCCCCGTGATTTCTTTCTGTTTTGACAAAAATCCAGCGGGGTTATACAGAGAATCGACCCAGACAAAATAATAATCGATGTTGTGCGCTCTCAAGGTTTGCTGCAGCTTATCATCTGAAAGGTAACTGCCTGTCCTCCCAAAGTAGGTATAATTGTTATGAAATGCCAGGTACAACATTTTCTTCCAGAAGTAATCCGAAGCTACCTTGCCCGAAATGCCATAATTTGAATCGATTTTTTCACTCAATACAAAAACGTCTTGACCTGCTTTCCGGAATTTAGTGAGCCTATACGCCTGCGGTATAAAGCATGACAGACAGAATACAAAGAGCATCGCTGTTGTCGAGGTTTTGCCCAGAACCCCCTTCCTGTTTAAGAGATCGATGTAATAATAACCCACTATTGTGAATAAGGTGAACACGATCCATAGATATCTTGGCATTACAAAAATCAGAATATATCCTGAGGAATAGATGATGGCAGTGACGACGCAAAATAATAATGGATCTGCTTTTCTACTTCTCTTAAATTGTAAACAAAATAACACGGTGAACAAAATGATTGAATTTAAGAACAGGGAATTGGCCATAGCATAAAAGTATGTTCTCCGGATGTTAGTAAGAACACGTTTTGCATAAAATTTGAAAGCGCTCATGGAGGCGAGAGGATTCCAAGTGCCGACGGGTGCTCTTGAGGGCTCTTCCCAAACACTCGTTGCGTTGCTATTTGCCGGTTCTATCAATTGCAAATGAAGCTCAGGCAGACTGGAGTCGCGGGCCATCAAAGCAAGATTATAACTACCCGACGTGCTGATGGTAAAATGATTATATTTACTGCTGATAACGAATATCCAGCTGCCACTGATAAGAAGAAAAATTATCAATCCACTAGCAAGATTTTTTAGAACGACTTGCTTTTCGGATGTTGCCGTACCTTGGTAGTAGTGAATAACGTTGAAAACAATAAAGTGGACGATGAAAAAAGGAAATCCATAGCTTTTGGTCAAGTAGGCCAAAGCACCAAGCACTCCACAAACTCTTCCCTTAGATTTATCACGACGATAATCCATATCAAACATAACCGACAGGTACAATGCAAGTATGCAGAGCATCAACAAATCGGGTGTAATCATTGCCAAGGAGCCATAAAGAATGACTGGTAGCAGACCAATGGTTAGCCCATGTTTAGCCAGAGCACTTAATGAGAATCGCGAAGCGAGCCTTCGAATGGACAAAAGGGTTATGAACCCAATGGCTAAAGACAAAAGCCTGACCGAAATCAGTGGTGATTCCGACAAGGGCAAAAATGGTACCAATAGCCACGAAAACAGAGGTGACCAGTAAGTATTGACAGCCTCGGAGTAGTTACCATTCAGATACTTCTGAGCGATCGAAATATATGATACGCCATCAGCGGTGAGGTCATATTTATAATATGGCATCAGCAAATAACCCAGGCAGAAATATGCCAATAGAATGAAAAGAAGCAAGTAGTCAGGTTTATAAACAGACTTTTTTATCCTGCCCAGCATGGAATCAGCAGTACTCGTGTCGGACTGATGGTCATTGTTGGAATTTGTCATATAAATTGAGTCAAAATAAATGGTGCGGCCAAAGACAAACTGCTTCGGACGCATGGAATCAGCCTATTGCCATCAATTTTATTTGGGGAAAACTGTTACAAGGCCCACCCTGTCTCGGGCATTCCCCGGGTGTCCATCATCATTAAATCAACTTCGCAAATTGACAAGTCGATTATAGATCCAGCCAATCAACCAGCCCACAATACCACCTAAAAGAGCCCCTTAGAAAAGCCGGCGATGCTACCCGCCCAGGTTACGGTGTAGCCTGTGAAGTATTGCCCCAAAAGTTGCAGCTGTTGGCCGACATTTTTCTCTCTCCCACGAATAAGCCACACCACTGCCACTAATTAGCGCAAAAGTAAGTGCCATCATGCCGGCGTGGATTCGTGCGATCGCTCGGCTTACCTTTTCACTATTGAAAGTATTTGCCATGGTTTTACCGTATTTTGTCGAGAAGATTGCGCTCTTCCTTTGCCAGAGCCTGTAGTTTCAGCACTTTGGCATAAGCGCGGATCCCCCAATTTCGTTAGCTTGCAATCATGCTCCCTAACAAAAATCCGCCGATCCTACTCTCAGCCAAACCAAGAGAGGCACCTAACCAGGTAACTTTAAAACCCCAGAAATAATAACTAATAAGTGAAAGGTTGGGGCCAATCACCTCTCCCTCTTTCGACAACAAAATAGCAGTCGCTAAAAACAGCCCAAAACCGCTCACAAGTCCCAAAGCTATACCGAGTGCGACACTATCCAATTCAGCAAATGCTTCTTCAACCTACTTGCTGAGATAGAGACTTCGTCGTGGCAACCGGCTCACTAACTGCAGGAGTCAAACGG
>SMXC01000172.1 GCA_004356825.1 Caldithrix sp. | reverse complement strand
ATGCGGAACCCAGGCAAGATGAATGGTGAAACTCAAATGGGACAGACTTTAAAATCACAGCCCCACATATTGCTTGTCGACGACGAGGAGATGGTGCTCAATAGCCTGAGTAGCCTGCTAAGATTGGAAACAGACTACCGCATTAGCGCGTTTGATTCCCCAAAAGAGGCGCTGGAAATGCTCCGCGAGGGTGCTGTCGATTTGGTCGTTTCGGATTTTCTCATGCCGGAAATGGATGGATTGCAATTTCTTGCAGAAGTCAAGAAAATGTACCCTCAAGTGACGCGTATTCTTCTTACCGGCTACGCTGACAAGAGGAATGCTATCAAGGCGATCAATGAGCTTGGCTTGTTTCAGTATCTTGAAAAGCCCTGGGATAATGAACAGCTCAAACTTATTATCCGCAACGGCCTTGCCCATCAGGGCTTGGAAACCAGCCTCATGGAGAAAATCGGCGAACTCGATAAGGTTTTGTTGCAGCGGGATGAACTGGCACAAGACTATGGCGAACTGCAACAGGAGATGGAATTGGCCCGGCACTTGCAGACCAGCATCCTCCCGGACGATTTTCCTGAAACCGATAGTTTTCATTTTCTTGCAAAATACCTTCCTGCGCTGGCCGTCGGGGGGGACTTTTATGATGTCATCCCGTTAACTGATGATCGCCTCGCCATATTATTAGCGGATATGACCGGGCACGGCGTGCAAGCCGCGATGAGCACAACTCTCTTGAAGATCTCATTCTCGCGTTTTGCAAATCAGAATGTTACGGCTCGTGAGATTTTGGCGGGCGTTAACGAGGCGCTTTTTAAGACTCTGCCAGCGCAAATCTTTGCTGCCGGGATGGTGGTAATTCTGGATACCCGAACGGCTCAATGCTCCATTGTGAATGGCGGACTGCCGCACCCATATTTGCTCCATCGCAAAACAAACGCGGCCGAGCAAATCTTCGCAAACGGCTTGTTGCTTGGCGCTGTCGCTAAGGAGCAGTATGTCTCGGGCGATGAAACTATCATTCAGTTATGTGAGGGAGATTGCCTGTTTTTGTACACGGATGGACTGAGCGAAGTAGCCAACGAAAAGGATGAACAATTCGATGATAATGGTTTAAGGCATAGTCTTTTGGAGAGTATGCACAAATCGTCCGCAGAGCTGGCCGATCACCTCATCGGGGCAGCTCGCAAATTCGGTAAGGAAGATTATGAGTGGGACGACGTGACGATACTAACCCTCCAGTCAGGATCTCGAAATGCAGGATGAGATTTTTCGAATGCATGGACCGGCTGTTTTGATTGTTTGGTCCGTGGGTGTAATAAGAGGCGGTGGGTCGTTACTTTGAGTACTAATTAATTTAATTAGAATAATTCTAATTGGGCTCTTGGCTCAGCAAAGAGACTCAGAAAGAATTGTGGACGAAACCGATACCACACGGGACCCTGATGCACAATGGAGATACGCGGATCTGGATAACGGGTGAGGCCAGCGTCACGCAGGCTGTCCTTGCAGCTAAGAAATTGTCAGTGCAGGTCGGCTTTAAAGACTATCAAGCCAGCATGATTGCGAGCGCGGTGTCCGAACTGGCGCGCAATATTGAGAAGTATGCCCAACGTGGCGAGATCGTTCTGCGCACCGTGAGGCACGGCTATTCAACCGGCATCGAAATCATAGCGCAGGACGAAGGACCTGGGATCGCAAATCCGGAAGAGGCCATGCAGGATCACTATAGTTCGAGTGGTACTCTGGGGCTGGGTTTGCCGGGCGTGAAACGTCTGATGGACGAGTTTGATTTGAAAACGGAAGTAGAAAGAGGCACTGTAATCACCGTCAAAAAATGGCTTTGACCGATGCTCGATATCGATTTTTCCAAATTTGTTCAGCCTTACCCTGGACACCATGTTTCCGGGGATTGCGCTGTAGTCAAAGGAGTGGCTGACGGTTTGTTCCTCGGTATCGTCGATGTGCTTGGCCATGGCCCGGCGGCAAACGATCTGGCCGCTCCAATCGAGGAGTTTTTGGAGGAACACGGCTCAAATCAGCCGGCCCTGCTTTTGAACAAATTAAATGGCTTCCTGCGGGGGAGCCGTGGTGCAGCAGTTGGTTTGGCCTTTCTGGAGGCCGCATCTGGCAACCTGCAATATACCGGCATCGGCAACACGGTGATCCGAAAATTTGGAAACAGTGAAATCCGCCTGGTATCCCGAGATGGTATTGTTGGACTCAACATGCGCACGCCGCGACTTGAGAGGATGACCCTCTCAAGGGGCGACGTCCTGGTTATGTACTCCGATGGTGTTCGTGATCATTTTGCTCTACGTGAGTATCCACAGTTGCTGAGCGACACTGCGTGCACTATCACAGCACAAGTTGTCAGTCGTTTCGGAAAGGGGCATGATGACGCCTGTTGTATTGCGGTAAGGTATAGATGACAACTCTTGGTCAAATCTCCATTCGTAATGGCGCGTCTGTGATCGAGGCCAGAAAGAAAATCACGGCACTGGCCGAAGCGCTACAGTTCAGTGAGATTTTAAGTACGCGTTTAGGGACTATCACCTCCGAGATCGCCAGGCAGATAGTGAAGAACGGCGATTCTGGCAGGATTTCCGTTGAGTTAGGCAAAGGTGAGGGAGGAGCCGGCCTGGTGCTGGTTTTTCATGCAACGGGAAGTTTACCGGATAATGGATATGCGCGGAAATTCTTTGATAGCGTCAGCTACCTGAAGTCGCGGGGTGACAGCCTCTCGCTTCACACATTCAAGCGCATGAGCAAGGGCCAGGTTACTCTGGACCATGAGTTCGTGAAGGAACAGCGCAGGCGCATCCAGAGGCGGTCGCGTGAGGGCTTACTGGAGCAGCTTCAAAGTAAGAATCTGGAACTGGAACGACACCGGGAGAAGCTTGAGCAGACGGTCGCCGAACGAACGAGAAAGCTTGAACGGCAGGCGATGGAAGCGAAACTAATGCATCGCACGGCAGAACTGGGCACCGAGGCTGATTCTATCGATGAAGCTTTGCAGCGTGTGGTGCGGCTCGTCTGCGAGCTAACGAAGTGGCCCGTCGGTCACGTGTACGAGCCATCGCCCAAACAAGCCGATGAACTCATCCCGACCACCATCTGGCATTTCGGTGACGAGAAGAAGTATGCGATGTTTAAGGAGGTGACCGCGCGCACCAACTTTATGACTGGTGAGGGTTTGCCCGGCCGCATTCTTGAATCGGGGAAGCCGGTATGGATTGTCAACGTGCAGAAAGATACCAATTTTCCACGCAACCGAGTCGCCGCCGACCTGGGAGTCAGGGGTGCCTTTGGTTTCCCTGTTAAAATCGGTAAGGAGGTCGTTGCGGTTCTTGAGTTTTTTGCAGATGAAGAGGTAGAGCCGGATGAGCAACTTTTGCTTGTAATGGCAAACGTTGGAGCACAGTTAGGCGGCATGTTTGAGCGTCGGCGAGCTGAAGAGGATATAAAAAGAAAAAACGAGCAACTCCGGAAGACGCTGCGAGAGCTTAAAAACACCCAGAGTCAGCTCATTCAATCTGAGAAGATGGCAGCTTTGGGACAGCTGATTTCCGGGGTCGCGCATGAGGTCAACACACCCCTGGGTGCCATCCGCTCATCTGTAGGCAATATTTCGGCGGCACTCGGGCAAGTCTTACGTCAGTTACCTGATTTCTATCAAAGACTTGCCGCGGAAGAGCAATCGTTGTTTCTCAAATTACTTGACACATCTCTGGACAATAAGACCATCCTGACATCCAAAGAGGCGCGTCGAGCCAGACGCGCCCTGGTGCCCGACCTGGATGATGCGGGTGTGGGGGACCCGGATACGGTCGCCGACCTGCTGGTGGATATGGGTGTCATGGAAGACTATCTTACCTTTTTGCCGCTGATTCAACACGCAAGCGGCAGAGAGATTCTTGAGATGGCGTACAAATTGACCAGTTTGAAACGCAGCGCTGAGAATATCACCCTGGCTGCTGACAAAGCCGCCAAAGTGGTGTTTGCGCTGAAAAGCTACTCGCATTATGAGATCTCAGGTGAAAAAACAGAGGCAAACATCGTCGATGGCATTGAAACAGTGCTGACTTTGTACCAGAATCAGATTAAGCATGGGATTGAGGTTGTGCGCAATTTCCAACAAGTCGAGCCCATCCTGTGCTATCCCGACGAGCTCAACCAGGTCTGGACTAATCTGATCCACAATTCCTTACAAGCAATGGGCAATAATGGTACACTGCATATTGATATCTCAAAACGCGGTTCCACAGTTCAAGTGAGCATCACAGACAGCGGCCCGGGCATCCCGAAGGAGATTCAACAAAAGATATTTGAACCTTTTTTTACAACTAAAGCTCAGGGAGTTGGCAGCGGATTAGGATTGGATATCACTAAAAAAATTGTTTCAAAACATCAGGGTGAAGTCACCGTAATGAGTGAACCCGGCAAAACGACTTTCAGTGTTATTTTGCCAATCAAGTAAGGAAATAGCATGAAATCTTTACAGCTAAAATTGCTCTTTATTTTTTTAGTTTGCCTTTTTGGAAATCAAAATCTTTTTTCAAAAAAACTTGAGGATGTGCAGTTTGGCAAGATTCTTAAGGAGATTCGAATAAGCGGCGCTCGGGTCACTGATAGGGATATCATAACCAGGGAGTTAGCATCCCGAGTTGGCGAACCCTATACCAAAAAGAGCGCTGAAAAAGATTTTGCCAGACTCGATAATCTGGACATTTTCAGTAAACTTGAAATACATCCGGTTGAAGAGCAGGATGGAATTGTTCTTAATATTGATGTGAGAGAAATCACTCCCTATTTGCCGTTCTTTACATGGGAAGTTACCGATGAAAATGGCTTTGCCGGTGGCCCCGGTCTACAATCGGTAAATTTTCTCGGCAGAGATGTTTTTGTCACTGGCTTAGCCAGGTTTGGCGGCGCTACGAATTTTGGGCTTTTTATCCAAGATCCCTGGATTGCAGGGAATCACTTGTCCTATACTTTAGAGGTAAATCAACGGGATCGCGCCAATGATCTGGATGATTTTAATGAAATTTCCACGGAAATAGACTTGCGGATCTCCAGCTATCTGGGAGAGCATGGCAGAATCGGCGGCGGTTTTTCATTCCTGTCGATCAAGAGCGATTCGGCAGGTCTGTTGCTGGCCGACGACAATCGGGATAACCTTCCCACCTTCAGTTTTTTTATGGGCTATGACAATCGTGATCTGTGGTCCAATCCACACCGGGGTGGGTGGAATGAAATTGAACTTTCAAAAGGAGGTGGATTTCTCGGTGCGGATAATGATTACTGGGCTCTAAATGTGGACATCAGAAGATATATCCCCCTGATTGACCGGCATACGTTGGCTTTGTTTTCACTGCTGACGCTGCGAACCGGAGATGTCGGCGATGAGATTTCTCCTGTTGAGGATTTTCACATCGGCGGAACGAATAGTGTGCGAGGCTGGGAGGTCGGTTCCCGGGGAGGTGGCAAAAATCAATTTGTGAGTACAGCTGAGTATAGGGTGACAGTAGTCAAACCAAGGCTTCTCAACTTGTTTGTTCTGTCATTAGACGTTGGTTTGGAGCTGGCAGCCTTTGGCGATCTCGGCATCGTCTGGAACGATAACGACCAGTTCGATACCGATAATTTCATCGGCGGT
>SMXC01000171.1 GCA_004356825.1 Caldithrix sp. | reverse complement strand
TTTAAAAAAATAGACAGGATAAACATGATGAACAAGATTATTCTCAATTCTGCTTATCAGGTAAATCCTGTCAGAGCAGTAAATAAACGTTTTTAAATCACTATTTGGTAAGGAGGTCACGATGAGAAAGCCTGTTTTACTTTTTCCTCTATTCCTAATCACGTTTTTCTTTGCATCTGCGTGCGGTTTTAGAATCAATAAAACCATTTACATCGAGGATGGTGATACTAGAAGCGGCAGCTTGAACTCGGTGAATGGCAGTATTATTATCGGCGAGCAGTGTGTGGTTCGCGGCAGCAGCCGGTCCGTGAACGGCCGTATCGAAGTCGGGCGCGAATCAGAAGTAGAGGATTTGCAAACGGTAAACGGCAAAATCAGAATTGCCGGTGATGTAAAAATTGACGGCGATATTGAATCAGTAAACGGATCCATCAGATGTGGAGCCGGCGTCAATGTCGATGGCCGTATCACCGCGATTAATGGCCGAATTGAGCTTGAGCGCACCACGGTAGAGCGAGATATTCATACCACAAATGGGGATATAACTTTGGCAGATAACACCAAAGTCAAAGGAGATATCGTCATCGAAGGTAAGAAGGGCAGGGGGCGCGACACTCATCGCCTGGATATCAGAATTTCAGGCGACTCCGTCGTCGAGGGGAAAATTATTGTGAAAGATAGAAGGAGAGACGTGCGGGTTTATTTGTCGAACGGCGGTCGTGTTCTGGGTGAGATTGAAAACGCGGAAGTGGTTAATGAGTAGCCTAAAAAGCCTGTTCAACCATGGCGCGAAATTCAATCGGTGAAAACGGTTTTTGCATAAAACCTAATAAATTCAAGTCCTCTAATTTTGTGTTCATCATATCCTCGCCCGCAGCGCTTATCAGAACCGTTTGGCAGTTCGGATTTTGATTTTTGACGGTTTTCAGAACTTCCAGACCATGAATTTCAGGAATGCGATAGTCGCAGATGACCAAATCATACTCGTTTTTCGAAAGCCTGTCGAGCGCCGAGGTGCCCTCTTTTGCCACATCGAATTCAAAATTCATATCACGAAGGGCAAGCTGAATTAAAGTAACAAAAGGTAGGTCGTCTTCGACAATGAGCACTTTTCGGGTCATTTTCCTCTCTTCTGGATGTGTATGAATAGTAATATATCGGCAGGTTTTTGCGAAGGTTTAAGAATTGCCAATGGTCAAACTAAAATCAGAGATTCGGCCAAATACAGCTTGATTTTATACAAAAAAATGGGTATATTTTTTGTTCAAAAAACGGCGCATTCGTCTAGTGGCCTAGGACGCTGGCCTCTCACGCCGGTAACACGGGTTCGACTCCCGTATGCGCTACACCTGCGCCCGTAGCTCAATTGGATAGAGTGCTTGGCTACGGACCAAGAGGTTGTGGGTTCGACTCCCTCCGGGCGTACCATATTAATTGAGAATGGATAATTATTATTAAATCCTAATGTTTGTTAAACCAAGAAAGGCAGCACAAGAAATCCGGAGAATAATCAATAACCAATAATCGATTCTCGGTTATAAAATGGGAACTCACGAAAGTTGGATGGAGCAGGCCTACCAGGAGGCCGAGAAGGCGCTTGAAAAAGACGAAGTTCCCATTGGGGCAGTGGTTGTGTCGGACGGGATGGTTGTCGGGCGAGGCTATAATATGGTAGAGACTCTGCAAGATCCTACCGCCCATGCTGAAGTCATCGCAATAACCGCAGCGGCAAATTGTCGAAATTCCTGGCGGCTTGAAGACGCCACGCTTTACGTGACCAAAGAACCCTGCCCGATGTGTGCCGGGGCCATTTATTTATCGCGAATTCAACAAGTTGTGTTTGGGGTCAGCGATAGCCGTATGGGCGCCTGCGGCTCAACTTTAAATATTGTGCAAAGTCCCGGGCTCCGTTCTGAAGTGACCGTTACCTGCGGAATACTTGAATCAAAATGTCTGGGGATTTTACAGGCGTTCTTTCAAAAACTAAGACAGCGCAGGATTACGGAGAGGTGACCGAGTTGGCCGATGGTGCACGACTGGAAATCGTGTGTGGGTCACAAGCCCACCCAGGGTTCGAATCCCTGCCTCTCCGCTGCATTTGGAAATCGTTATTCGAAATCGTATATTGGGGAAATTGGCGAGAGTAAATATCCTTCAGCTTTTATTAGGAGTTATCATCTCGACCCTACCAATAACGACACAATTTACGAATAACGAAAGATAAAAAGGAGAGGTGCCGGAGTTGGTTTAACGGGGCGGTCTCGAAAACCGTTGTGGTCTTTTTGGCCACCCAGGGTTCGAATCCCTGCCTCTCCGCGTGTACTGTTATTTCGAAATTCGTAAATCGTGATTTGTACGTTGGTAGCTGACTCAGCAAGAATCGATTTCCGATTAGTGGATAACGATTAATAAAACGTCGGGGCCGTAGCTCAGTTGGGAGAGCGTCGCGTTCGCAATGCGAAGGTCGTGGGTTCAACCCCCATCGGCTCCACGGAGGCTGTGCTAGATGGGGAGTTAGCGGTGCCCTGTTTCCTGCAATCCGCTTTAGCAGGATCGAATTCCCATCCGAGGCCTACTCCCCCTTTGCGGCAGCAGCAATAATTGATGTTGATGGATCAAGTCCTTCGCAATAGAATGATGCCCAACCCCGTCAGGACCGGAAGGTAGCAGCGGTAAGCGTTTATTTTATGTGCCGGGGGAATACTTGCCCGGAGTCGATTATTGTCGGTTGCACGTTGGAAAGGAAAGGACAGAGATGGGTGCACAGCCGTTTTTTTTAAATGTGTCTGATTTTAAAAATTCAGTTTTATATTAGTACTGGAATTCGTTTATTGGGGTCTTACAGATAAAACAGGCTCGCAGTTAAAAGTGCCATGTAACTAAAACTTTTGGAGGGTTTTGGCGAATGTCTTATGTGGTTTTAGCCAGAAAATGGCGGCCGATGGAATTCGAAAAAGTTGTGGCCCAGGGTCATGTCACCACGACTTTAAGTAACGCCATCAAAAATGACCGATTGGCTTCGGCTTATCTGTTTTGCGGGCCTCGAGGTGTGGGCAAAACCACCACCGCACGAATCTTTGCAAAAGCGATCAATTGTGAGAAAGGCCCAACCCCAACTCCTTGTAACAAATGTTCCAGCTGTACTGAAATTACCGGAAGCCGCAGCCTCGACGTTTTTGAAATCGACGGCGCCTCCAACCGCGGTATCGATGAAATTCGGAATCTCCGGGGAAATCTGAAATACGCGGCCACGAAGGGCAAGTACAAGATTTACATCATCGACGAAGTCCATATGCTCACCCCGGAAGCGTTTAACGCGCTTCTGAAAACCCTTGAAGAACCGCCTTCAAGAGTTCTGTTTATCTTCGCAACAACCGAACCTCACAAAGTGCCGGCAACTGTTTTATCCCGCTGCCAGCGCTACGACTTCCACAGAATTCCTTTAAACGAGATCATTCAGCAGTTGCAGAATATTTGTTCCGCAGAAAAAATCAACATCGACGAAAAGTCGCTTTATGTCATTGCCAGAAAATCTGACGGTAGTTTGCGTGACAGCCAGAGTCTGCTGGATCAAGTCGTTTCTTTTTGTGGGCAGGAGATAAAAATCAAGGAACTGTCCGAGCTTCTGGGCATTATTGATCAGGAATTATTTTTTGAATCCTCCGATTGTATTTCGAACAAAGACGTTGCCGCCGGTTTACAGCTTGTGGAGAAGATTTTCAATCACGGCTATGACATGGCGGAATTTCTGAACGGTTTGGCCGAGCATTTTAGAAATATGTTAATCATTCGGGCGACCGACAACGCTGACCTGCTGGAAGGAATGGAAAGCTATACAGAAAAATATAAGGATGCAGCGCAATCTTTTTCCGAAACCGATTCGCTGAGACTCATTCAGCTTGCCACCGACACCGCCTATCAAGTAAAGCGAAGCTCAAATCCAAAGCTGCTTTTGGAGATGCTCATTGTTAAAATGATTAAAATGGGTAAGAGTGTTGAATTGGATGATCTCCTCAACAATCTCAGTAATTTGGAAAGCGCTTTGGAATCGAAGCCTGAAACCTCAACCAAAGTAGTTGATAAGCCAGAAGAGCCGCAAGTTAAAACTGTTCATCAAGCCGAACCTGTTGAAATAAAGCAAGAAAAGCCGGTTGTAAAAGACGGAAACGGCGGTGACTACAAAGCATCTCAAGAGAATCTCCAAAATAAAAACCCTGAAACGCCTGATGTGAATGCAGTGGTTTCTTTGGAAAAAATAAAAAATGAGTGGGCCGAAATCATCGATGCAGTTAAAAGCAAGAAGATTCATTTGGGGTCTTTTCTCAATGAAGGGTATCCAACCGGAGTACATGATAAAACTCTGGAAATTTCTTTTGGTAAAGAGAAAGGGTTTCATATTAATACAATTAATCAAAACAAGCATCTTATTCAGGAAATCCTTTTGGAAAAGACCGGATTCAAATTAAAAATTAACTGCAAGAAAAATGAAAGTGAAGAGTTCAATGAGGCGCTGAAAGAGCAGCGAGAGAGCGATGAACCTGAGGTTCAGGAGATACAAGAAATCAAAGTTCAACAAGTACAGGATGATGCTAACACAATGCAAATTCCGATAGTGAAGAAAGTCATAGAATTATTTGACGGTGAAATAGTCAGGTAAAGTGGTCAAATTTTATCAGAGGAGTTGTCATGGCAAAAATGGGCATGGGCGACATTATGAAGCAGGCTCAGAAGATGCAGGAAAAGATGCAGAAGATACAGGAGGAGCTTGCTGACTTACAAGTAGAGGCCAGTTCGGGCGGCGGAATGGTTACAGTAGTGGCAAATGGCAAACAGGAAATCATGGAAGTTCGAATAGATAAACAAGTGGTCGACCCCGAAGATGTTGAGATGTTGGAAGATTTAGTGGTTGCCGCGGTCAATCAAGCAATGGAGAAAGCGCAGGAGCTGGCCAATGAAGAAATGGGCAAAGTCGCCGGCGGCATGCTCGGAAATATGCCCGGCGGCTTTAAGATTCCTGGATTTTAGCGGATACTTATCAACCTATGCAGTATCCTTCTGTCTCCATGGAAAAAGCCATTTCCGAGCTCGCCAAGCTTCCCGGGATTGGCAGAAAGTCGGCGCAGCGATTGGTGTTTTATTTACTAAAGTTGCCAAAGTATGAGGTCCAACAGCTTGCAGATGCACTGTATGCGATCAAGGAAAAGGTTAATTTCTGCACGATTTGTTTTAATATTACCGAAACTGATCTGTGCCACATTTGTGCAAGCGACAAGAGAGATCGAACCACACTCTGCGTGGTTGAAGAAGCAAACGACGTTCTGGCGCTGGAAAAAACCGGTGAGTATAACGGTCTATTTCATGTTCTCGGCGGAGCGCTTTCCCCGCTTGAGGGTATTGGACCTAATGATTTGCATATAAAAGAAATGATGACGCGCTTAAACGGAACCATTCAGGAGATCATTATCGCGACCAATCCAAACACCGAAGGCGAGGCCACATCGCTCTATTTGGAAAAATTAATCAAGCCGCTTGAAATAAAACTCACACGAATCGCCCGTGGCCTTCCGGTTGGAGGTGACCTCGAGTATGCAGATGAAATTACCTTAACCAAGGCGCTCGAAGGAAGAGTCGTGCTTTAAAGGTGCTGAACGATGGCAGGCTCAAAAAAAGAAAACTTTATCATGTCTTTGCCGAACCAACTAACTGTTTTTCGCATTGTATTGACGCCATTCTTTGCGGTTCTTCTCATCGCTAAGCTATATTATTGTTCTCTGTTTCTTTTTGTGCTAGCGACATTAACGGATTGGTACGACGGCTATGCCGCCAGAAGGATGGGCAAAATTACCCCGTTCGGAAAATATCTCGATCCCCTGGCGGATAAACTTCTCATCTCTACAGCTTTCGGAACATTGACTTATATGGGCATCGTTCCTTTCTGGATGTTTTTAGTAATTGCCCTCAGGGACGTTCTCATTACAGCGCTCAGATCTTATGCAACCTCAACAGAACAACCGTTTGAAACCGCTGGATTTGCAAAATGGAAAACCGGCTGTCAAATGGCAGCAATCTACTTGATTTTGTTCTGGATAATTGCAAATGAAAAATTTACAGAAAGTTCTTCAGCCCAAACAGTCATAAAGTTGGATGAAAAGTTTGGATTCCTAAACAATTTGATGCTGTTTGTGACCCTTTACACTCTGGCATCCGGAGTGTTCTACTTGATTGAAAACAAACGTCTTATGAAAAGAATGGTCATCGCTTTTTATCGAGTCTTTATGCCAACGAATGTGCCGTAAATGAAGTTTGTCGTTCGTCTTATAGCCACAGGGTTTTATACAGGATACGCCCCTAAAGCGCCCGGAACTGCGGGCAGCCTTCTGGGGCTTTTTTTATATTGGGCGATTCCGGGGAGCGAATCTGTCTATTCAGTAGCAGGAGTTGTCTTGTTTTTTTTTGCGGGAGTTTGGGCTGCTAACAGAATCGAAAAGGAGACCAATGTTCATGACAACCAGATCATCGTTATTGATGAAATCGTAGGAATGTTGATTACGGTTGCTTTTTTCGAAAAAAGCCTGATTTGGCTGGCGGTTGGCTTTGTTTTATTTCGATTCTTTGATATTATAAAACCATATCCGGCTAAGGCTTCAGAAAAACTGCCCCATGGTTGGGGCGTGATGATCGACGATGTAGTAGCGGGAATTTACAGCGCTCTTTCTTTGAGATTGATTTATTATTTTTTAAAGTAAATGTTTGCCCCGGCTTCTGTCGGGTTTTGCGTGGGTAAAAAATCATGAACCTCGAAATCATTTCAATCGGCGACGAGCTCCTTATCGGGCAAACCGTGAATACCAACGCCACCTGGTTGGCAAAACACCTTACCTCTCTTGGTGTCGAAGTCAAATGGATAACGACAGTCGGTGATGACGCCGATGATATAAAAAGCGCACTTGCCACTGCCCTGCAACGCAGCGATGTCGTCATTACAACCGGCGGCATCGGCCCCACACATGACGATATAACCAAAAACGTAGCCGCAGATTTTTTTGAATCGGAATTGATTTTTAAAGCGGAAATACTTGAGCAACTCAAGCGTAGATTCGAAAAACGCGGCCGTAAGATGTCCGTGACCAACGAAGACCAGGCATGGATCCCGGAAAAAGCTCAGCTCATCGACAATCCAATTGGCACCGCGGCAGGCCTGATTTTTGAAAAAGACGGCAAGAAGTGCTTTATCCTTCCCGGCGTCCCCTCTGAAATGAAAATGATGAGTGAGAAAACTTTGTTTCCAATGTTTAAAGGACAGGGACAAACCATTGTTCAAAAAACGATTCGCACCACCGGCCTGCCGGAAAGCACCGCGTTTGAAAAACTCGGCGACATTAAAAGAGTCGAGCAATTCGCCAAAGTGGCCTTTCTGCCTAAAACCAGCGGCGTCGATATTCGCTTGACTGTAAAAGGAACCGATGAGACAGAATGCCGGAAGAAGCTCGAGCAAGGAGTAAACATTGTTCTGGCAAGCGTGGGCAAATACGTTTACGGCTACGACGACGAAGAATTGGAAGAAGCCGTCGCCAAGCTTCTCATTAAAACCCACAAAACTGTGGCGGTCGCCGAGTCCTGCACCGGCGGCTTGCTGGCAAACAAACTTACCAATATTTCCGGCAGCTCCGAATATTTTGAACGAGGTGTGGTTACTTACAGCAATCAATCAAAGATTGAGATTTTGGGAATCCCGGAGGAGATTTTAGAAAAACACGGCGCGGTCAGCCTTGAAACAGCAGAAGCAATGGCAGAGGCAGCTCGGAAAATAAGCGGTGCAGATTTTGGCATCTCAACCACCGGAATCGCCGGTCCGACCGGTGGAACCGAAGAAAAACCGGTCGGGTTGGTTTACATCGGCGTTTCCACCGCGAAAGAAATCTACAGCAAACGACTCCTGTTTTTTAAAGAACGCCTTGAGAATAAGGATCGGTTTGTGCAGGCGGCGTTGAGTTTGCTGAAAGGGGAATTGATTAAACTTATTGCATGAAATGAAAAAAATTCGTTCATTTATTGCAATTGAGATTTCAGAGTCCGTTCGCGAAAAAATAGCCGATTTACAGGAAGAACTAAAAGAACATAAAGAACGCATTAGCTGGACTAAACCTCACAATATCCACTTGACCTTAAAATTTTTAGGCGACATCGAAGAAAGCAAAACCAAATCGATCGGAGAATCATTAAGAGCTGCTGCGAAAGAATTTCAACCGTTCAATTTCTGGGTCAAAGAACTCGGCGTTTTTCCAAACTTCAGACGCCCGCGGGTTTTGTGGGTAGGCATCAATAACCCGGGTAATGAATTAAATAACATTCATTTCAAAATTGAACAACAACTGAATCAACTTGGTTTTCCTGAGGAAAAAACGAGATTCAATCCTCATTTGACCATTGGCAGAGTGAAATCGCAAGTTAGCGATCAATTTATCGAAAGATTTAAAACTGCCAAGTTTGATGGAGACGAAGTCGAAGTAGAAGAGATTATATTCATGGAAAGTAAACTGCACCCGAAAGGCGCGATTTATACGCCTTTAAAAAAAATAAGATTATAGAAAGTTTGAACCAAAACGGAGGGAAGGGATATGAGCGATGACAAAAGTGAAAAACTGAAAGCCCTTGAACTGGCGATGACGCAAATCGACCGACAGTTTGGCAAGGGTTCGATTATGCGTCTTGGGGATGAAAGAATCGCGGACATTGAAGCTATTCCAACTGGTTCAATCTCCCTGGATGCCGCTTTGGGAATTGGTGGATTCCCGCGCGGCAGAGTTGTTGAAATTTTTGGTCCGGAGTCGTCCGGGAAAACAACATTGGCATTACACGCAATTTCCGAAGCACAGAAGCGCGGCGGGCTGGCGGCATTCATCGATGCCGAACACGCTTTGGATGCAAAGTACTGTAAAAATTTAGGCGTGGATACTGAGAATCTCCTCATTTCTCAACCCGACACCGGCGAGCAGGCTTTAGAAATCGCTGAGACTCTAATCCGCAGCGGCGCTTTGGATATCGTGGTGATCGACTCTGTTGCCGCATTGGTGCCAAAGGCCGAAATCGAAGGAGAAATGGGCGACGCGCAAATGGGATTGCAGGCGCGCTTGATGTCGCAGGCGATGCGGAAATTGGCCGGTATTATCAGTAAATCCAAGACCTGCATGATTTTTATTAACCAACTTCGCGAAAAAATCGGTGTTATGTTTGGCAACCCGGAAACAACCACCGGCGGCCGGGCGCTGAAATTTTACGCCTCCGTTCGCATCGATATTCGACGGATTGCATCGATCAAAGATGGCGAGAGTATTATCGGCAACCGGACAAAAGTGAAAGTGGTCAAAAATAAAGTCGCGCCGCCTTTCCGGACAGCCGAATTTGATATCATGTACGGCACCGGCATTTCCCGTGAGGGAGATTTGCTCGACTTGTCCGTTGATCACGATATCATTCAAAAGAGCGGCACCTGGTTTTCTTATGGAGAGGAACGTTTGGGACAAGGCCGTGAAAATGTGAAGAAATACCTGATCGAAAATCAGGATCTATTGAAGAAAATAAACAAACAGGTCCGCGAAGCTTTGGGGCTAATCAAAAAACCGCAGACGCCGGCCGAAGCGCCAAAAGCAGCCGAGGAAAAGGAAGCGCCTGCAAATCAGCAAGCGGTTGCTAATTAACGAGTAGCCGAAGTGGCCACATGGGGGTTGCTGTGTTGAGAACTCTGGCGTATAACCGGTCTTTACGAGGCGTTCCTCCGACCAGGCTCAGGACAAGCTTTTGCCGAAGCAATATCAAACCTAATTAATCAGGAAGATTGCTTCGCTGAGAACGCTTGCACAGACAGAAAAAAATTAAGTTTTCGGCCAATCACTAAATCAATTCCGTTTTTAAGGTGGCAGATCGTTCAGGGAAAATTACCAAAATTGAAGCTCAGAAGCAACGGAAGCAGCGAGCCTCAGTTTATCTTGATGGTGAATTCGCATTCGGATTGGATTCATCGGTCTTGCTTCAATTTGATTTAAAAAAAGGGGATATTTTAACCAAGACCCGAATTAAGGATATTTTGCAAAAGGAGGAAAAAAAGCGCGTCAAAGAAAATGCATTTCGATATTTGGCTGCGCGCGCACACAGTGAAAAAGAATTGCAGACTAAATTGCGGCAAAAGGGGTATGCCGAAGAATTAATTGAAACTGTTCTCTGGGAATTAAGAGAGGCTAAGTTCATTGATGATGTTAAATTTGCTTTTGCATTTGCCCTCAATAGAATCGCTAAAAAACCGATGGGAGCAAGACTTCTACGTCAGGAGCTCTGGCAAAAAGGCTTAAAACCTGAAATCATTGACAAAGCCTTAACCGAGGCTTATTCCGCAAAACGACAGGAAGAAATTGCCAGAGAATTAGTTGAAAGCAGAAAAGACCGCTACCAGGACCTGGATGAAAACAAACAGAAAAAACGACTGAATGATTTTCTTTTACGGCGGGGCTTCGACTGGGAAATTGTTAAAGAAGTGATAGCAGAAAAATGAAAAGTTAAATTTCAGTCTGATATGTAGGAAAATTAGTGCATCTTTTATTGATTTTGTTTCAACAATAACTTTTTAAGTATTTGTAGATGAATTCACAGGAACTTCGAAATTCCTTTTTAGATTTTTTTAAAAGTAAAAATCACGAAATCGTGCCGAGCGCTCCCGTGGTGCCGTTTGACGACCCGACTTTGTTGTTCATCAATGCGGGTATGAATCAATTTAAAAACGTATTTTTAGGACAGGAAACGCGCAACTACAAACGGGCGGCTGACACCCAAAAGTGTATCCGGGTTGGCGGCAAGCACAACGACTTGGAAGACGTCGGCTTCGACACCTATCACCATACATTCTTTGAAATGCTGGGCAATTGGTCGTTTGGCGATTACTTTAAAAAAGAAGCGATTGAGTGGGCCTGGGAACTGCTTATAAAAGTTTGGGGACTGGAAAAGGAGCGGATGTGGGTCACGGTTTTTGGGGGCGATGAAAAAGACGGCTTAGAGCCGGATGAGGAAACCGAAAAACTCTGGACCGATGTCACTCCGATCCCTTCGGCAAGGGTTCTGCGCTTTGGCAAGAAAGACAACTTTTGGGAAATGGGCGACACCGGTCCTTGCGGGCCTTGTTCGGAAATTCATTACGATCTCGGTGAAGGCAAGTGTGACAAAACCGGCGACCCAAACCACGTTTGTGAAGTGAACGCGGGATGCGCCCGCTACATAGAAATCTGGAACCTGGTTTTTATTCAATTTAATCGCGACCAAGAAAGCAAACTTCATAACCTGCCGTCAAAACATGTCGACACCGGCATGGGATTCGAGCGCGTCCATGCTGTCATAAATGGTACAAATTCGAATTATGACACCGACCTCTTCACGCCACTTTTGTCAACGATTCATGACCTCACCGGCGTAAAATATTCCAGGGACGAAAAAGGCATGGCGCATCGTGTGATTTCCGATCACATTCGCGCGCTCACCTTTGCCATCGCCGATGGCGCTATACCCTCGAATGAAGGTCGCGGCTATGTTTTGCGCAGGATTCTCAGAAGGGCGGCTCGTTTCGGGCGCAACCTTGACATGCATGATCCTTTTATCTACAAACTCGTGCCGGTTCTCGTTGATATCATGGGGCACGCCTTTCCGGAATTGCAAGAAAAGCACCAATTCATTTCGCTGGTGATTAAATCGGAAGAAGAGAGTTTCAACAGTACTCTGGATCGCGGTATCGAGATATTTGAGAAAATCAGTGCGGATGTTGAAAAGTCTGGTAAAAAAGAAATTCCGGGCCAAGACGCGTTTCGTTTATATGACACGTACGGTTTTCCGCTCGACTTAACGCAGTTAATGGCGCGGCAAAAGAATTTTTCCGTTGATGAAAAAGGCTTTGAAAACGCTATGTCAGAGCAAAGAGATCGCGCCCGAAAAGCTGGCAAATGGAGTCACTCGGCGGATTTCGATTATAAATCCTGGACTGAACTTTCGTCCGGAGAGGATTCGAAGTTTCTTGGCTACACAGAACTGGAAAGCGAATCTGAAATTCGAAAGTTTCATATCGAAGACCAACAACTCTTTTTGATCTTGAGTCAAACGCCTTTTTACGGCGAGGCCGGTGGACAGGTCGGGGACGTGGGTGAAATTGTCGGCGACGGCTTTAAGATTAGAATCAGCGACACGGTTCGCGACGGCAATACGTTTGTTCACATTGGAAAATTTACAGAGGGTAACAAAATAGATAAGTCCAAAGTTACAGCGCGGGTGGACAAGACCTCGCGCAAATCCATCGCTCGCAATCATACCGCGACACACTTACTGCACAAAGCTTTGCGCGAAACCCTCGGCACTCATGTCACTCAGGCCGGCTCGCTGGTAGCTCCGGATCATTTGCGTTTTGATGTCACCCATTTTAAAAAGATTGCTCCGCTGGAAGTGGAAAAAATTGAAGCTCGTGTGAACGAAAAAGTACGAGACGATTTAGCGGTAGAGACAATTCAAAAAACCTATGTCGAGGCACGTGAAATGGGTGCTATGGCTATCTTCGAAGAAAAATACGGTGAGTATGTGCGGGTTGTCAAAGTCGATGGTTTTAGCATGGAGCTTTGCGGCGGCACGCATTTGAACCACACCGGCGAAATCGGCTATTTTAGAATTATGTCCGAATCCAGCGCCGCCGCCGGAATTCGCAGACTTGAAGCTGTGACCGGCGAAAAAGCAGATACTCTTTTACGGCAGGAAAAAAAACTGAGCTACAATCTTCAGGAAATTTTGAATTGCTCAAACGAAGAACTTGTCGACAAGGTTCAAAGTCTCTTAGCTGAAAAACATCGACTGCAAAAAGAGTTGAAGCAGGTAAGAGTCATATCGGCCCAACAAGATATCGGGCAGCTTGTGAGTAACGCTCAAAATCTTGATGGTTTTAAAATCGTGACATCGCAAGTGGCGAGCGAAACCGTTGATGAACTCAAGCAAGTCAGCGACACCCTGCGGGCAAAAATCGGCTCGGGCGTTGGTGTTTTGAGCTCGGTCATTAACGAAAAAGCCTCTTTTGTTTGCGTGGTAACCGATGATTTAATTTCAGGAAAAAATTTGAAAGCCGGCGATATTATCAAACAAGTCGCCGCAATTGCCGACGGCAGCGGCGGCGGCCGACCGCACATGGCGTTGGCAGGTGGTAAGAATATCAACAAAATTGCACAGGCGCTTGATAAGGTTCCTGAGATTGTTTCCGTTTTAACTAGGAAAAATTCATCCTGAGTCTTTCGACTTCGCTCAAGATAAACGGCGCCGAAGACTAAATGTATTATTCTCAGCTAATTTAAACATTGGATTTTATTTGACCACTCTCGAACGAATCCTCAAAATTAAAGAAACCAAAGGCGCCGGTTATTTCGTCCTTATTGACCCGGATAAATGGCAGCCTGATGAGTTAGTCAAACTGGCAGTGCAGGCCAGTGAAGACGGCGCCGATGCGATTTTAGTTGGCGGCAGTCTTGTTCTTTCAGCCTCGTTTGATGAACTGGTCAAAAAGATTAAATACCAAATCGAAGTTCCTTTAATCATTTTCCCCGGCAGTCAAACTCAGGTTTCGAAGTACGCCGATGCAATATTCTTTCTTTCCTTGATCAGCGGCCGGAATCCAACTTATTTAATTGGTGAGCAAGTGCGAGCCGCGCCTGCAATCAAAGCTCATCGTATTGAAGCGATATCCGTTGGTTACATGCTCATCGAGTCTGGCAGCACTACTTCCGCTGAAGTTATGAGTAATACACAACCCATTCCCCGCGACAAACCGGATATCGCCAAAGCAACAGCGATGGCTGCAGAGTTCATGGGCATGAAACTGGTTTATTTGGAAGCTGGCAGCGGTGCTCAGAGGTCAGTGTCGAACGAGCTCATTTCCGGAGTAAAAAAATATGTTTCGATTCCGCTAATTGTTGGAGGAGGCATTCGCACGCCTGAAGAAGCTCGACAAAAAGTTGCAGCTGGGGCTTCTTTTGTGGTTACCGGAAATGTTTTGGAAAAAAAAGGGAATAATGGCTTGATTAAGGAATTCGCTGAGGCGGTGCACGGTTGAAACCTTGGCGTAATTTTATTCATCCAGTTTTGATGAGTAATATAAGTTAGTTCTGCATACATTAGATTATGATTCAATAATTGTGGTCTACCAAGTAATTTCGCGACTGCGATGATGCCCAGTTTATAATTTATAGGAAGCTACTTTGATAGACATTCACTCGCACGTTTTACCGAAAATCGATGACGGACCCGTGACCTGGGAAGACACCATGGCCATGCTGCGCCAGGCTGAAGAAGATGGTACTAAGGAAGTGGCGATCACGCATCACATTTTGAGTAATCTTGATTACGAACGCGAAGGTGAAATCATTACCAAATTTAAAGAACTCCAGGAGCGGATCAAAATTGAGAAAATCGGCATCAAAATCCACCTGGGCGCGGAGATATACTCTCAACCTGATATGGAACTGTTTCATACCATTTCCACTTATAACGATAATAAAAAATATTTTTTGGTAGAATTCCCCATGCAAGGAATCCCCACATTCGTGGCAGATCACTTTTTCGCGCTCATTTCAGACGGTATGGTGCCCATCATCGCCCATCCGGAAAGAAACGGCGGCGTCATTAGAAAACCGGAGCGGGCCTATGAATTCGTGCAGCGCGGGGCCTTGCTACAGATGAACGCCGGCAGTATTCTCGGAAGACACGGAGCTCCGGTTAAAGATACCGCCACCATATTGCTGAACAGCGACCTGGTGCATTTTGTCGGCAGCGATGGGCACAACACCAAAAGGCGGCCGCTGCAACTAGGAGCCGCCAGAAATGCCGTTGCCGAAGGCTGGGGAGAATATCGCGCAAATTTGCTTTTCCAAGAGAATCCCGGAAAGGTCATCGCGGGTGAACCTATTAATCCTCAGGAGCCATTGCCGATTCAGCCTTTGCTGAAAGGGTTTTCGAAATTGATGAAAAAAATATTTAAGTGACGAACGTCTTTTTAAAGGCAGAGTATAAATTGTTGAAAGTTCGAATTTCAGAAGCCAACCTGTATTATTCAAAGGCTGAAACAATGATTGTTGCAATGGACATAGAAAAAGATAAGAACTGGGCGATTTTTCGTGCTCCATCGGGTCAAGACTCGAAGCCGTTTGTTTTTACGACTACGCGAGAAGGATTTGACAATCCTCTGATCGACTGCGCTGGTATAAAGCGCATTACAACGCCCGCGACCTTGTTGTCGGATTCGAGTCGACAGGTGTTTATGCCGACCCATTGATACACTATCTGCAAGCCCCGAGGGATACGACTTGTTCTTGTTAATCCGGTTCATACCAAGAGAGTGAAAGAGATTCGTGATAATTCTCCGAACAAGACCGACAAGAAAGACCCGGGCGTCATTGCCGATATTATTCAACTTGGGTGCGTATTGAATGTCATTGCGCCAAAGGCGAAGCCGCCGAACTGCGCCAATTGATTCACGCACGAGAACGCGCTATTGGCGCCAGAAACGCTCTTTTGAGCCAGCTGCACGCATTTGCTTATAAGATATTTCCGGAATTCAATCAAATATTCAAATCCCTGCAAGGTAAAAACGGCGCAATATATCTTGAAGCATCACACCAAGCCGGAAGATATTGCCGAGCTCAATAGCCATGAATTGATTTCCAAAATACGAACGCTTAGTCGGGGTCGCTTTTCAACAAACTGAAAATTACGCCAAAGCAGCTTAATGTGCTGGCGGGGAGATCTTCATCTGTGTCATCAAGGCGACAGCGTGTCGACCTTCTCACAAAGTGTCTAAGACTCCCCGTCTGACACTTTAGCTTCTATAAAGCAAGGTCAGAGTCCTAGGAACTCTCAAAACCAGGATAAAGCAAAGTGTCAGGCACATTTAAAAACTTTATATTTTAACATTTTTTTCTTGACGACAACAAACCAGACACGAAGACACAGAGATTTTATAATGTTGGATTTATTTAAATAAAAGTCACCCTAATCATTTTTGATTGCAAAAACTTTGGTTGAAAATATTTTATTCATAATTGTTTTCTCCAAATCTTAGTGTCTCTGGGTGAAATTTTATGAATCATATAGGTTAAATGAAAATCCCCCCAAAAGTGCGCCAAAGTACTCAAAACCTACCATTATCCCGCAATAAGTTACCGCCCCTTCAAATTTTTAACTTGATTTATGCCTTAATTTTTATTATATTTACCTACATTAAAGTAATTCAGGGAAGTTTACTTGAACGTTTAAGCAAGTTCCACCCATAAAATCCAGCATACGTTATCCCCCCTTGACAAGCTGAAGTCAGAATAACTGTTCAATCATTTGAGAGGGATGAAATTAAATGAATTCACGAACAAATAATGTTACAGACCGCAAACTCATTGTTTCTGTAGTATTACGAGCAGTTAAGGATTACCTCGATGGGAATAATCCGACCAAAATCCACAGACTAAAATCCAAAGGCCAGGATCACGAGTTAAGTCAACTCGAAAAAAACTGTAAGAGCGCCAAGTTTTGGCTCTATGAAGAAAAAAATACTGACTATATCTTCTCATTTGAAAAATGCTGCGACGTCATTGCCATCAGTCCGGAAAGGCTTCGACGCGGGCTAAGACAATTAATTAAAACTAATTTCAGCCCTCCCAAAAACGGGATTCGCGCACACGTCAAGATTATGAATTAGTTTACCACGAGGGTAAGCCTGATGGCTGAAACCCTGCCACTCAAACAACTTCTAAAAACTCAAACCATGGAAGGTGAGTTATATGAAGTTCACTCAGACAATAGTTTAACCTGTTACGCCTGCGGCCATCGCTGCTTAATTAAAGAGGGACGCGACGGCATTTGCCGGGTACGTTTCAATGAAGGTGGTAAACTCTACGTACCGGCAAATTATGCTGCCGGGGTTCAATGTGATCCAACCGAAAAAAAACCTTTTTTTCATGTCTTTCCCGGTTCATTAGCGGTCACCTTTGGCATGCTTGGCTGCGATTTTCACTGCGCCTATTGCCAAAACTGGGTGACTTCTCAGGCTCTGCGCGACCCGAAAGCCCTGGCCCCGTCCCAGAAGGTGCGGCCAATCGATTTGGTCATTTTGGGCAAGCGATATCAGGCGAAACTAATCGTCAGCAGTTACAACGAACCGCTCATCACCAGTGAATGGGCAGTCAAAATTTTCAAAGAAGCCAAGAAAGAAGGGTTCACAACCGGCTACGTTTCCAATGGCAACGCAACCCCTGAAGTGCTCGATTATATTCGTCCGCACACTGATTTATATAAAATTGATTTAAAATCTTTTAATGACAAAAACTACCGGAAATTAGGCGGCGTCCTGCAGCATGTCCTTGATTCCATTGAAATGGTGCATGAAAAAGGATTCTGGCTGGAGATCGTTTCGCTGCTCATCCCCGGGTTCAACGATTCGAACGAAGAGCTCAAATCCATGGCCAGGTTTCTGGCTGACATCTCGCCGGACATCCCCTGGCATGTCACCGCGTTTCACCAGAATTACAAAATGCGTGACCCGGACAATACACCTGTAGAGACTTTGATTCGGGCGGCGGAGATCGGCTATGAAAGCGGATTAAACTACGTTTACGCCGGCAACCTTCCGGGAAGAGTGGGCAAATATGAAAATACATTCTGTCCAAACTGCAGCGTCGAACTGATTACCAGGTTTGGCTTTCAAATCATGAAAAATCTAATTGTAAACGGCAAATGTTGCAACTGTCAAACACAAATTCCCGGCAGGTGGGAAAATACTGAGCCGTAACGGGACCTTCATGTCGCCAAATAGACTTACCAAAGAGTATTGCCTAAAGTTCATGATTAAAACAGGTCTACAAGTTATGTTATTGGGCTTTAGTTCTTTCGACATAAATGTCGAGTTACACCAAAAACCATTTTACCAGAGGAGGAATTTTTGAAATTTCCGCGAGCGAATTTACCTTATCCATTAGTAGCGGTTTTAGTCGCGTTGCTGTTGACTTTAAACTGTGCTTCCCCCGAAGCCATCGGCAAGCTCGATGGCGCTGTTAAACCCGCCAGAATCAGGGCGCATCTCAAAATTCTTTCAGATGATATAATGGAAGGTCGTGCCCCGGGCAGCAGAGGCGGTGAGCTGGCCGCGAAGTACATTGCTTCACAGTTCGAAGAAGCCGGACTGCTGCCGGCCGTTGGCGATTCCAGCTATTTTCAAAATGTCGAGCTCATTGGCGCGAAACATACGCCAAGCCTGACTTTGAATGGCGCAGGTAGAACCTGGCGGTTAAATCCTGGAACTGAATTTGTAGGCGTAACAAAAATCGAGCAGCCTTTAGTTTCGATCAACAATAGACAATTGGTTTTCATGGGTTACGGTGTCGATGCATCGGAATTCAGCTGGAATGATTACGCCAACACGGACGTTACCGGAAAAGTTCTGCTCATGCTGGTAAATGAACCGAAATCCGAGAATGACATTTTTTTTGGCGGTAAAGCTTTAACTTATTACGGCCGCTGGACTTATAAATATGAAGAAGCCGCGAGAAAAGGCGCAGACGGCGTCATTTTGATCCACACGACTCCGTTAGCCGGCTACGGCTGGAACGTAGTTCAAAATTCGCGAAGCAGGGAACAATTTTTTGTCAGAAGCCCGGCCGGTGCCAGGCAGCTGGCATTTAGAGGCTGGATTACCCGGGGAAAAGCTGAGGAAGTACTGAATGCAGCGGGGTTAAATCTGGACGAGCTCATTTCGCAAGCAAACTCCGCTTCATTTAATCCAATCGAGCTGCCGATAAGAGTCAGCGCTTCAGTCAGCAACAAATTTCGTACAATTGAATCGCCAAATGTGATCGGGAAATTATTGGGCACTGACCCCGTGTTAAAAAAGGAATGCATTCTTTATACGAGTCACTACGATCACCTGGGCAAAAACGATTCTCATTCCGGTGACGGAATTTTTAACGGCGCTTTCGATAATGCTTCCGGTACCTCTGCCTTGATTGAAATTGCGCGGGCTTTTTCTGAAATTCAGTTTAAACCAAAACGAACCATTTTGTTTGCTGCGGTAACCGCCGAAGAATCCGGCCTGCTGGGGTCGCAGTTTTACGTCCAAAGTCCGGTCTTTCCCCTGGCCAAAACGGCGGCCAATATAAATATCGACGCCGTGAATGTCTGGGGCAAGACCAGGAATATCATTCCGCTGGGGGCAGACAGATCCACAATGATGGAGGTCATCAATCGGGTTGCAATGGAGATGAACATGGAAATTTCACCGGATCCCATGCCTGAACAGGGGTTATTTTTCCGCTCGGATCAATTCAGCCTGGTGAAGGCAGGAGTCCCGGCCGTTTATCTTGTTGGCGGACTTAAATTCGTTGGCAAGCCGCAAGATTGGGGTCAAAAGTTGATGGATGATTATATCAAAAATCGCTACCACGGCGTGAAAGATGAGTACGACCCTTCCTGGAGTCTCGAAGGGACCGCCCAGGTCGCACAGTTTGCTCTCAAAACCGGGCTCTATTTAGCCAATAAACCAACCATGCCTGAGTGGCATGACGGCGACCCGTTTAAAAAAATCAGGGAGAAATCAATTGCCGAAATGGCAGCTCTAAAAGACTAAAGCCAGTTTCCGAAGTGGCCACATTATGGCTTCGATAGCAAATGGTTTTTGCGGAGGGCGACTTCAAAAAAATGCGCGCAGCGCCACCCCTCGAGGAGGCGCACGAAGCCCGAGCAGGCTCCCTCGCCCCGTTGGATAGTCAGGGGAGATAAATTTTTGTTAAACAAGAGGTATTTATCCAACGGGGCGAGGAGCCGGAGCGGCCCTAAAAAGACACCCTAATCAAAATTCAATTTTCTTTTATTTTAAGAGACCCAAGTGGAAGACAAGGCGCTGCCAAAAATCGAGCTCAATAATACAGAATTGATAATGGCGATTTGCCATTATTATCGTGGTGAGGTAAGCCGGGCAAATGTCTGGCGCACGCGCCTGGATGTGACGACCAATTGGGCCATTATAACGACCGCAGCATTTCTTTCATTTAGCTTCGGCAGTGAAAAAATTCCACACTTTGCACTCATTCTGGCGACAATTTTTGTTCTGTTTTTTTTAATTATTGAAGCCAGGCGTTATAAATATTTTGACCTCTGGCGCTGGCGTGTTGCCTTGCTGAATGAAAATTTCTTTGCGCCAATTATTTCTCCAGGGCTTGAACCCCTGCAAGAAAACTGGCGCGAACTTCTGAGTGAAGAAATGCAAAGGTCAAGATTTAAAATGACTTTTGCAGAAGCATTTGGGCGCCGTTTGCGAAGAAATTATAGCTGGATATTCCTGACATTAGGGCTTTGCTGGGTTACCAAAGTCTCCATTCACCCCACGCCGTTAGAACAGTTTTCCTTTTCGGCAATTATTGACCGCGCCGCCATTTTTCATCTCATCCCGGGTTGGCTGGTGCTGTCAACTGGAGTTCTTTTCAATGGACTTCTGTTTTTAATGGCGGTTATCACGTTAAGAAAACGAAAAGAGGCGGTTCGAATCTACCCGGCTGGTAAAAGTAGATGGCAACTGCTCAACCTTTGATTACAAAAGAGTAAACTGGCTCAAGAAAAGTGCGACGATCTAAACTCACATATTTTCTCCTGATTCTCCTTCTAAATTTGACGCAAATCAAGACTGCATTTGCTGACGGGGGTATTCCAACTCCGGAAGAATTCGTTGGATTTAAGATTGGCGCCGATAAAAAACTCTTTGGCTGGGAAACCGTGGTCAATTATTTCGGGGTTTTACATGATAAGTCAGATCGGGTTACCGTGCAGAATTTAGGTGAATCCACGCTCGGAAATCCCTTTATCATGGCCTTTATTTCTTCGCCAATGAACTTAATGAATCTCGCCAAATATCGAAATTTGCAAAAACAGGCGGCTAATCCACACCATCTAACTGACGAAGATATGCGAGAATTGGCGCGTCAGAATAAAGTTTTCGTTATGATTACTCTCAATATCCATTCTACTGAAATCGCCTCCAGCCAGGAATCGATCGAACTGGCTTACAAGCTGGCCACGGATAACTCGCCCCAAATAAAGCGCATTTTGGACAATGTGATCATTCTGCTCATCCCATCCATGAATCCGGACGGCATGAATCTGGTTGTAAACTGGTACAAAAAACATGTGGATACGCCTCACGAAGGAAGCCGGCTTCCCTATTTGTACCATCATTATGCCGGACACGATAACAACCGCGACTGGTTCATGATGAATTTGATTGAAACCCGCCTGGTCTCAAAAGAAATGTATCAAAACTGGTTTCCGCAAATTATTTATGACCAGCACCAAATGAGAGCCCAGGGCGCCCGCTTATTTCTGCCTCCATATACAGATCCGGTAAATCCCAATATACACCCGCTTGTACACGCCCAAATGAACAAGTTTGGCAAACATATCGCCAGCGACTTGCAAGCCCGGAATTTTCGCGGAATTGTGACAGACGCCTTTTATACCGCCTGGTGGCAGGGAACATCGGTCATGACGCCCTGGTGGCATAACATGCTGGGCATTCTCTCTGAAGTTGCCAGCGCCCAAATTGCAACTCCGCTTTATTTCCCGAAAGGCAGTTTAGAAGGCCGCGATCCCGGTTTGTCTGAGTACAAACAACAGATGAATTTCATTGATCCCTGGCCCGGGGGTTGGTGGCGATTGAGAGATATTATCAACTACGAAATGGCGGTTACACTTTCGCTTTTAGATCTTGCTGCGCAGGAAAAAGAAACCATCATCTACAACTTCTGCAAAATGAACAAGGATGCAATCGAAAAGGGGCGGTCCGAAACTCCCTTCGCTTTTATTATTCCGCGCCAACAGCATGATTCGATCACTGCACTACAGATGCTCATCGTTCTCAAGCAAGGCGGCGTTGAGATCCATCAGGCAAACGAAGATTTTTTTGTGGGAAATCAAAGATTTCAGAAAGGTGATTTCGTCATTTTACTTTCGCAGTCATTTCGTCCTTACGTGAAAGACCTGCTTGAACCGCAAAAATATCCAGATTTGAGAAAAACTGCCGGCTCCCCACCCATTCGTCCCTACGATTTGGCGGGCTGGACGCTGCCATTAATGATGGGCGTCAAAACAGTTCAGGTCGATGAATCGTTTGAGACAGATTTAACCGAATTAACATCAATCCCGTTTCCCCAGCCCAAATTGGAACAGGAGAAAGCTAACTACTTAGTCAGCCACAAAACCAATCGAAGTTTTAACCTGGTAAATCGTTTGCTAAAAGACGGCAAGAAAGTTTACTGGTTGAAAAATGCGATCGATATTGACGAACACCATTGGGAGCCCGGCACCATTTACATCCCCGCCAAAGAAATAAAAACAGAAAAAATGCAGCGTCTGGTGGAAGAATTATCTTTAGAAATCAAACAAACCGGCAAAAGTCTGCAAGGACAGGTTGTCTATCGCTTAAAACCGGTTAAGCTGGGCCTTTACCAACCCTGGACGGCCAACATGGATGAAGGATGGACCCGCTTTATTCTGGAAAAATTTGAATTTCCATTAAAACCCATATATAACACTAAAATGAAGAAGGGTGCTTTGAAACGGAACTTCGATGCGATTATCCTGCCGGCTATGGAACCTGAAAAAATCATCCATGGCCTGACAATAACCAAGCCGGATATTTACTCCCCGCAGCTTCCGAAGGAATATCAACACGGAATTGGCCATGAAGGAGTTGAAAACTTGAAAGACTTTGTGAGGAAGGGCGGCACCTTGATTGTACTCGATAGTGCCTGTGACTTAGTCATCGAGCAGTTTGGCCTGCCGGTAGAAAATGTTCTCAAAAATGTGAAGCACACCGACTTCTTTTGTCCGGGTTCGTTGTTGGAAATTATCGTGGATAATACTGAGCCAATCGCTTACGGCATGCCGAAAAAGGCAGCCGCTCTCTTTGCAAAAAGCCCAGCCTTCCGGCCATTTTACTGGACCAAACGCACCGCCGTTCTTGCATATTACCCCGATGACAATCCATTGTTAAGCGGCTGGATTTTGGGAGACGAAAAGATTCGCGGACTCGCCGCCGCACTCGATATTCCGATGGGAAAAGGACGAGTGGTTCTGTTGGGATTCAGGGCACAGAATCGCGGCCAAACGCATGGAACCTTCAAGCTGCTGCTTAATGCGATTCATTTGTCACGGGCCAAGGAAGAGGTTTTAAAAAAGTAAGTTCAGTTGAGACAACTTTAGAAGTGCATCTCAACTTTTCTAACTCACAAGATACGCATACCCACCGTCATAAAATAATAGCGGTTGTTTCCCGGCGCAGAAATCTCCATTCTCGACCTGACCGATAAAAATGGTGTGGTCACCGCCCTCAAACCGATCGACTAAACGGCATTCCAGATGTCCTAAATTACCCGCCAAAATCGGGACGCTATTTTCGGAAAGTCGAAAATTCAAATCCAGGAAACGCTCCTCGCTGTCCAGGGCAGGATTGGCAAAGCGGTCGGAAAGTTCTTTTTGCTCTTCACTGAGAACATTTACCACGAAATCCTCACATTCGTAAAGAGTTGAGTGGCTCAAGCCGTTTTTTTGAATGCAAATCAAGATCATCGGCGGGTCGAGAGAAACAGAAGTAAATGAGTTGACGGTTAAACCATGCAGCCCGTCCTGACTTTTTGTGGTGACAATCGTAACACCGGTGCAGAATTTTGCAAGTGTATTTCGAAATAGTTTGGGAGAAACAGGCATTTAAGCTCTCGTATAATGATTCGTCAACAACCGGGCAATATACGGTGTTAGCGTGTTCAGGTGTTAAAGTGTTTATTAAGTTGATTAATTTCAAAATATTAGCACCTGAACACACAAAGACGAGAACACTTTACCCACATTGCAACATTATTGCAAAAACGCTTACAAGTTCTCAAAACCTATTGAAACAACGGTGAAACATGGTAAGCCTTGAGTGCATATTCTTTGACCATCCGATGGGTGTTAAAATACGCGGCGTTAAGTGCAATTGTATTTTTCATCATCCGGATCCATTTTGACCGGTCTTCATAATACAACGGGATAATCACCTTCTCAAGCTTCTCATACAAATCATCAATATCGAGCCGCTCATCATAATCACTCAGGTTGGGCTCGTTTGGCTCCGGACCGATTGCCCAGCCCGTAACTCCCTCGATACACGCTTCAATCCACCAGCCATCCAGCACACTGAAATTAAGCACACCGTTGTGAGCCGATTTCATGCCGCTGGTGCCCGAAGCTTCCCGGGGGCGCTGCGGGTTGTTGAGCCAAACATCCACCCCGGAAGTCAGAACGCCCCCGGAATGCATATCATAATTTTGAATGTAAACCACTTCAATTTTGCCTTTGAGCTGCTCAATTGCTGCAAAAATATTTCTAATGACCTGTTTCCCCTCTCCATCTTTCGGGTGGGCTTTGCCGGCAAAAACGAACTGAACCTTGTCACCTGCAATTTCAATCAACCTTTCTAAATCGGAAAAAATAAGATCGGCCCGTTTGTAAGCTGCGGCTCGTCGCGCAAACCCAATAGTCAAACGGTTTAAATCCATCCGTATGCCGGCTTCGTCTTCCACTAAACTCAGAAGCTTGCCTTTTGCCGTCATGTGAGCTTTCCAGATTTCCTCATCCGGAATAAACATGGCCTGAACAAAATGGGACGGATCAATATCCCATCCGGGAATGTACTGATTAAAAAGCCTTCTAAAACTCTGTGACGTCCAGGTTGCGGAATGCACACCGTTGGTAATCGATTCGATTGCGGGATTCTTAAACATATTCCTCGAAACCTCACCGTGCTTTGCCGAGACGCCGTTCACAAACCGGCTCAGCTTTAAGGAAATTGTCGTCAAGTTCACAGGATTTTCACCTTCGAGGATATCCCGCAGATAATCGATATAAACCGGGCTCAAAACCTGTTTCACTAAATCGAATTCGAAGACATCGTGTCCCGCCGGAACCGGCGTGTGCGTGGTAAAAACGCAATTCTGCTTCACTTTGTCATAAGAACTGTACCCGCTTTCGCGAATGAGCTCTAACGCGAGCAAACTTGCATGGCCCTCATTGAGGTGGTACCTATCGATATCCCGAAAACCGAGATCTCGTAGCATACGAATGCCGCCGATTCCCAAAATGACTTCCTGACAAAGGCGAATATATTGTCCACCGCCATAAAGTTGTTTATTGAGCTCGCGATCTTGCTCCGAGTTCTCCGGGGTATTTACGTCTAGAAAATAAACCGGAACCACATAGCCGTACTTTCCGACAATCTCATATTCCCAAACCCGTACTCGAACAATACGATTTTCAATTTTGATTTCCGTGTAATTTGGAAGTTGGGTCAACTTGAGATCCGGATTCCATTTGACTTCCGTTTCCGTTTGATTGCCGGAATCGTCAAGCGTCTGGTGAAAGTAGCCATACTGTTGCAGAAGGGTGACGCCGACCATCGGGATTCCCAAATCAGCGGCTGAGCGTAGGGTATCACCAGCCAAAACTCCCAGGCCACCGCTAAACGACGGAATGTCGTTTTCCAACGCAGCCTCCATGGTGAAATATGCAATCTCACGCTTAGATTTGTCCTGGCTGAGTCTCTTGAATATGGCGCTCGATCTTTCCATTGTTGCAGTCCCTTTTAGCTGTTTTCAAGTGAAGAAAATACGTACTTGTACTCAAAGTGTCAATATTTTTTGGAACAATCTTTTTATAAGTATCGACAAAAATTAATCGTGCTGAAATTTTTTGAAGGCATTAAGATTAAGTAAAAAGGTGAGGTATCGGAACCACTTTGAGGATACTACTTTAGACTGGCTTTAATTAATAAAACGCCGGATATTTCGCCGGATCTGTTTCGTGCATCAAATCATAAACCGACTCAAAGATTTTCTCGACATTCGGTTTTGAGAAATAATCGCCGTCCGAGCCAAAGGCGGGCCGGTGGGCTTTGGCGGGGATAGTGCGCGGCTCCGAGTCAAGCCATGTGTAGCCGCCTTGCCTTTCGAGAACTTCCTGCAGCATATAAGCCGTGCCGCCGCCAGGGACGTCTTCATCAACAAACACAATGCGGTTGGTTTTTTTCAGAGAATCAAGGATTTTTCCATGAATATCGAAAGGCAGCAGAGATTGTACATCGATGATCTCGACTTCGACGCCTACCTTGACGAGATGGCCGGCGGCTTCCATAACTAACCGGCAGCAGGCGCCGTAAGTTACGAGGGTAACGTCCGTGCCTTCCCGCAAAACTTCGGGAACCCCCAGGGGAAGGGTGAATTCGCCGATATTATCGGGCAACTTCTCTTTCATGCGGTAGCCGTTCAGAACTTCCACGATGATGGCAGGGTCGTCTGATTTGAGCATCGTGTTGTAAAAGCCGGCGGCCTGGGTCATGTCGCGCGGAACCAGAACGTACAAACCACGCAGCAAGTGAATCATGGCAGCCAGAGGCGAGCCGGCATGCCAGACGCCTTCGAGGCGGTGGCCGCGGGTTCTGATGATGACCGGAGCTTTTTGGCCGCCTTTTGTGCGCCAGCGCAGAGTGGCGAGATCGTCCGACATTATTTGCAGCGCGTACAAGACATAATCCAGGTATTGAATTTCCGCGATGGGCCTGAGACCGCGCATCGCCATACCGATGGCCTGTCCCATGATCGTGCATTCACGAATCCCGGTATCCGAGACCCTGAGCTCACCGTACTTCTTTTGCAGCCCGCGAAAGCCCTGGTTCACTCCGCCAATGAGTCCGACATCTTCTCCAAAGGCAATCACCCGCGGATCCCGGGCCAGCGCAGCGTCGAAGCATGCGTTCAACAATTCAAATCCGTTTACTGACGGCGATTGGTCCGAATATGTCGGTTTAACCTCGGCTACTTTTAATGCCGATTCTTCAGATGTGCTGTAAAGATGAGAACTGAAGCGCTCCTCGCTGATTTTGTCGTAGTTGCTTTTCCATTCAATGAGGCGCTCTTGAGCGGACAGGGTTTCGTCTTTGGTCGCCATAAAAGCCTCACGAACCGCAGGTAGAATATTTCTCCGCACCGGGTTAGGAATGCTGATGAGCCTGTTTTTGATCTCTTGTAATTCCGCAGACTTGGTCGAGTTCTGAGCCATCTCGTCAATTAAATCAGCAACCTGCTGCCGCTCTTCGCGAATAGAACTCTGAAATGCCTCCCAGGCCCGATCGCGAATCCCTTTAACAATCTCGATGTCTTCTGCCTCCATTTTATCCAAGGCCGGCGGCGTGCTGATCCCTTCGGAAATCATCCACTCGCGGGTTTTTTTTATGCAGTCAAACTCATCTTCCCACTGTAACCGTTCTTTGGATTTATAGCGCTCGTGGCTTCCTGAGGTAGAGTGACCCTGGGGCTGGGTCATTTCAAAGACGTGAATAATGGAAGGGACATGCTCGGTTCTGGCCAATTCAGCCGCTTCCAGATAGATTTCTATTAATTGAGGATAATTCCAACCTTCAACCCGGTAAATCTCATAGCCTTTTGGACTGGCGGGGTTGCGCTGAAATCCCGACAACAGCTCGGAAAGATTTTCTTTGGTAATTTGGTGCTCGTTGGAAACCGAAATACCGTAATCGTCATCCCAGATTCCCATAACGACCGGAACTTTTAACACACCGATTGCATTTATCGCCTCCCAAAACATGCCTTCGGCGCAAGTGGCATTGCCGATGGTGCCGAACGCGACTTCATTGCCATTATTGGAGAATTGTTTGAACTGCTTTAACTCCTTGAGCTGCCGGTAAAGCCGGGAAGCATAGGCCAGGCCAACCAGTCGCGGCATTTGTGAACCCGTGGGAGAAATATCTGCGGAGGAGTTGTACATCTTAGTGAGGTTTTTCCAGCTGCCGTCCGGATTGAGACTGCGGGTTGCAAAGTGGTTGTTCATTTGCCGCCCCGCGGAAAAGGGCTCGGCTTTTTCATCCGGGTGGGCATACAATTGCGCAAAAAACTCTTGAATGGTTGACATATTTAACGCGAACACAAAGGTCTGGTCGCGGTAATACCCTGAGCGAAAATCCCCTTTGCGAAAAGCTTTGGCCATAGCAATTTGGGCAATCTCTTTGCCGTCGCCAAAAATGCCGAATTTCGCCTTGCCGCCCATGACTTCTTTGCGGCCCAGCAAACTCGCCTGCCGGCTTTGAAAAGCCAGGCGGTAATCCTGAATGATCACTTCGGCGCTGAGGGAGATATTTTTCAGCTTAATCTTCTTTTTAGCTCTGGTGGGTTTGCCGTTTGTCTGCGCAGTTTCTTTTGCAACGATCATAAATGAGCTACTCCCGTGATTCAGAAATTCCAATGAGGCAGGTTTTAAATAAACGGATTTTTTTTATTAAAATCAAGTAGAGGCGAGATATTCTGGAATGTCCTATTATTTTGACATATCCGGACCGGAGACTGAAAATCAGTCCGAAGGACGTATTACTCGGTCACGTCGTTGCCAGCCCTTCGGCGCGGCTCAGGGATCAACGCCATATTTTTTGCATAGCCGGCGAAGTTCATCCTGAAACGACTCATGGCGATGGTGTTTTGCCGGGGCAGCGATGCATTCTCTGACACTCTCAACGTGAGATGGACTGATAGAAAAAGCTCCGTATCCTTTTTGCCAACGACTTGGTTGAAGGAGATAATAAACAAATTTCCCACTCAACACAACATAGAAGCAGAAAATTTGGCCAGAAAGACTACTCTTCAGACAGGAGCTGGGATTGGCGGCTGCGCTTTGTTTCGCTGCGACGGCGTTTTTCCTGCAAACGCCGTTCATTCACCCCGGCGGGTATTTTCGTTTTAATTCGTGGTTTTGGAATTTCGGCAGCTTTGCGGATTAAATTCACCAGCCGTTCCACGGCATCTTTGCGGTTCTTGTCCTGAGTTCGAAAACGCCGGGCCGTGATGATCAAAACGCCGTCCTCGGTCATTCTTTTGCCGGCCAACCGAGCTAGTCTTTCGCGAACCTCATCCGGCAGCGTGGGCGCATTTGCAACGTCGAAGCGGAGCTGCACTGCGGTTGCGACTTTGTTGACATTCTGCCCGCCGGGACCCGAGGCGCGGATGAAATCGAGTTTGATTTCGTTTTCATTGATTGAGATTGTGTCGGTGATTTGCAGCATGCCGGAAATTAGGGAATCAACGACCCAATGTCAAAGATTATTCATTGGGTTCCTAAAAAGTCAATTTAGAAAGTAATGCCCACGAATAGGGTTTTGCAAAAGAGAATCTGGCCACGGATGAACACTGATAAACACAGATTTTTTAAAAAAACATATAAAGCGTCAGGTAATAAACCCGTGACAATCCGTACTACAAATCTGCAACAATTGTGTTTTTTTTCAAAGTTTTGTTGCCGCAGCTTCCTTACTACAAGAGTAACAACGAATTCCACAAATTAACACGAATTTGAATAATTGATATTTTCGTGTGATTTCGTGGTTAGAGGTTATTTGGGGTGCGGTCAAAAGGTTGCGCTGTCTATCTGTAACTTAAAAAGATAATCTTCAATACCCTGAGATATAGGAGTATGTGTAGATTACCGTCTACCAAGGAATGAAATTTTTAAAATTCATAAGTCACTTTACCTCAAAACCCGCTCATTCACATATTCCAACATTTCATAAAAAGCCGCGACACTGAGCGCGTTTCGGGCGTGAAGATCGATAATGTCCCGGATCATGTTTTTGACTTTTTGTTTCTTTTCATTGTGGCTGCCATCATCTTTCATGCTTCTTAAGCCGACTATAGCGGAAGTCAACTTTTCAATCCCGGTATCCAATTTTGAGAAGAACCTGATTTCCCAATTGGAAGTCGCTTTTAACTCTTTAAGGATTTGACGCAGTTCCTTAATGCGGTATTGCTGCAAAATCGAAAAATACTCGACGATCTGCCAGTTATCCCCGGCGTTCCTATTATTGAGGAATATGCTAAAAGTGTCTTCCAGGATATCCACTCGTTTGAAGGCGTTTACGACCCCGTGTGCATCTTCATCCGAAAGAATCCGCAGGATAATTCGTAATTTTCTCGACAACCGGTAACGGGAACGAATACCAGCCTCATTCAGCATTTTGCTAAACCTCACCGAATCTTTTTCATCCAGCAACTTCAAGTTTTCCGGGTTCAGCAAAAGTTTCTTGGCAATTTGATAAACCTTCTCCTCGAGGAAAATCAGGTATTCATGATGAAGATTCGGGTGCAGCCACTCACCGGCGGTTTCAATTGAAGTTCGCATCTCGTCGAGTTTCAGGAATTCCGAAAGACGCATATAAGTATCCGCAATTTCGGTCAGCGATCTGCCCGTTGCCATGATCATTCTCTGGCAAAATACCAGCCCGGCATGATTGACAATTTCATTGATGATCTCGGTGGCGATTATCTCCCGTTTTAAAGGATGTCTCCTGATATGCTCTGAATATTTTTTCGAGAGTCCGGCGGGAAAATACCGCAGGATAAATCGGTCAAACCAGGGGTCGGCAAACGCACCATAGTCCAGAAACATCTGAGTTCCAACCAATTTCGTAAATCCGATTAGGGCGCAGAGCACCGGCCTCGGCAGCGCCCTGGACTCATGTTCTAACTTATCCAGATCAGCCTCGAACGGTATACAATCCCTCGCCCGATCGAACAATCCTTGACGATTCAGAAATTTGATCAAAGCCCGAATATAAATAAATTGGGCCGGCTGCCGGCGCATGTCCAGAGAAAGACCGAGATTATTTAGATAATTCTGCCGGAGCACCAAATCGATTTCTTCTTTTTCATATTTTTTGATGATGGCATTTCGATCATCGATATCTTTGATGATTCTCTTTCGCCGCAAGATATCGAGTAGAATCTTAAGATTGACCTCATGGTCCGACATATTAACACCGCCGGAATTATCGATTGCATCCGTATTCAAATGCACCCCGTTTTCGGCGGCTTCGACACGCGCGGCCTGAGTAAAGCCGAGATTTCCGCCTTCACCGACTACTTTGGCTCTAACTTCGGATGCATTCACCCGGACGCGGTCGTTGGCCGGATCGCCGGCCTGAAAATCCGTTTCGCTGCTTGCTTTGACATAAGTGCCGATTCCGCCGTTCCACAGCAAATCAACCGGTGCGCGAAGAATAGCCCTTATCAACTCTTCTCCGGAAAGGCTTTTCGGCTTAATTCCCAGCATAGTTCTGATTTCAGGAGAAAGTTCAACCCTTCGGCTGCTGCGGTTAAAAATACCGCCCCCTTTTGAAATCAGCTCTTTTTTGTATTCATTCCAGTTCGCGCATTTTTTAAACAGGCGCTTCCTTTCCTGAAATGATATTTTCGGGTCCGGGTTCGGATCAAAAAAAATGTAAAGATGATTAAATGCCGCAACCAGTTTCATGCTGCGGGAAAGCAGCATGCCGTTTCCGAAAACGTCGCCGGCCATGTCGCCAATTCCCACTACCTTAATCTGACTCTTTTCCGGATTGACACCGATTTCATGGAAATGCCGCTTAACGGATTCCCAGGTGCCACGGGCCGTAATGCCTTGTTTTTTGTGGTCATAACCGTTTGAGCCTCCGGAAGCAAAAGCATCGGTTAGCCAAAACCCTCTTTCATTTGAAATCTCATTAGCAATATCGCTGAATGTGGCTGTGCCTTTATCTGCAGCAACGACAAGGTAAGGATCATCTCCGTCGAATCGCTTGATTCCTTCAGCCGGAATTATCGAACCATCTTTGGAAATGTTGTCGGTGAGGTCGAGCAGCGCCGTAATGAATCTTTTATATGTTTTGACTCCTGCGGCCATCCTTTCTTCGCGGTTAGAAGCATTGTTGTTTTTGATGACAAATCCACCCTTGCTGCCCACAGGAACGATCAGTGTGTTTTTGATCATCTGCGCCTTCATCAGACTGAGAATTTCCGTGCGAAAATCATCCGGCCGGTCGGACCACCGGATACCACCGCGGGCAATCCGGCCGCCGCGCAGGTGAATTCCTTCCAGGTCATGAGAGTATACATAAATCTCATACAACGGAACCGGGACGGGCATATTTTCGATAAGACCGCTTTTGATTTTAAAACTAATTTCAGCTTTGTTTAAATAGTAATTCGTTCTGACAATGGCATTGACGATATTGAAAAAAGTCTTGCAGATGGTTTCATCGATTACAGAGTTAAGCTCTCGAAAAGAATCAGAGATCGCGGTCTTTGTTTTTTTAATATCTGCCGGCTCGCTATCCGGGTTAAATTTTACTTCAAAAAGCCTGACCAGGCACTTGGTGAATTTCGGGTAGCGCACCAAAACTTTCTGAATAGAGAAAAAAGTGTAGGAGTTATTGAACTTATAAAAGTAAGCGCACAAAGCCTTGGTAAGATCCAACTCTCTTTTGGTAAGACCGGCGATTCTAACCAGTTCATTGATGGGTTTGGAAGTCAGCTCCTCGTTTAAAACAGCCTCGATACAATCCGCAATCCGTGTACGGTCTTCCGGTTCAAAATTTTCATCGCTTTCAACGCTGAAACTATAAGTAAACTTCTCAACCCCATCATGACGATAGACAAACCTGTAGTCGCGATTAATGGAAAATCCAAAATTATTAATAATAGGAACCATCCGGCCCAGCTTAGCGGGACCTGAAGTGTATATTTTGATTAAACCGTCATCTTCGTTCGAATGATAATAACCAACTCGGTAGTGTGAGCCATTGAGGTTCTCTAAAATCTCCAAATCGAGTAAAGTCTTCTTGGGTTCTTGATGGAGTTCGAATTCAAGAGACATTCCTTCGAGGTAGCGATTCAAAACTTCATAGCCGTCGGTCGCATATTTTTTGAAAACCAATTCGCGAAAACCCGACGACCAGGTTGAGAATAGATCGTGAGCATTTGACTCCAGCAGTTCTTTGAGCTGATCCAGAGTCAGGCCGCTTGCACGAAAGCCAAGGAACACGACCTCGATTTGGTTAATTGAGTAGCGGATATTGTAAGCAATTTCGATTTCATGCTTCAGGTTAAAGTCATGTAATTTTTGATTCGGAATCTTTCGTGCATCGGTTGCCGGAAGGATAATCTCCGCCCAAACGATGTTGTAATTCTTGTCAAGGGCCAAATCATGACTGATTTCAGTGGAATACATATTGTAGATGATTTTCATAAACCATCTTAACAGAAAGTCCGCCGGGCGGGTCAGCCACAAACCAACGGGAAGAGATTGGGCAATTCTATAAAGCTCTTTTTGTAAATAAGAAGTCGATGTGACGCGAAACTTGCCTGCCATTTCCTCTAGCAGGCGTCTAATTGCCGGAATATCGTTGCGCAGGGAAAGTTCCGCACGATGTCTGAAATGTCCCGCGAGCACAACGTCAGCGTCGCCATTTTTAACTACGGCAAAATACATCTGTCGCTCTTTATTGACCTTGCTGTGGAAACTGGATTCACGGTAAGCAACAGATTCTTTTGCTGAAAAAAGCGGTCTTGAATTCAACTCCCGGGAAACAACCTCGCGAACTTTTGCTTTTTTAAATACTCCAAAATGTTTTGGCGTCAATTGATGGCCCTTGTAATGAGAAAGTCCCAGCATGACAAAATTCTCTTTTAACCAGGCGATTTCTTCATTCTCGGTCCCATGTTCCAAACAGAGGGAGTCCATCAAAGAAACCATTTTTGGATAATCTGTGACCACCTTGCGGAGTTCATGCAGATTTTCGGAGATATCTTTTTGGAGTTGAGCCAGCTCTTTCTTTTGCAGCCGGCTAATTTCAACATAAACGTAAGATTCATTTTCGTCGGCGTTGGCTGGATAATCTACCCGCGCCAGGGTTCCGTCCGCAAGCCTTTGCACGCTGAAGATCGGGTGAATGAGCAAATTGATGTGAAAATGCTGAGAGTTGCAAATATCAACCACGGTATCGACGATGAAGGGGGAATCCGGCATCAAAATTTCAATTACCGAAGAGTTGGCCAACCAGGTGAATTTTGAATCCGGATTATAAATTTTAATCTGCAGCTCCCTGGAATGAACTCGAAAAAAGTCGTATCGAGCTTCAAGAAACAGCTGTAAATTTTCCGGCGAGTAAAAGTTCTTCTGGTATTCAGGAATGTAAAATGAATATTTTTCGCAGAATTCTTTGAAAGAATTTTTGGATAACTTGTCCTTAGTCATCAACCCTCTCATACTACAAAATACTCCAAATTATAAACGCATGTTTATAAAAAGAATATCGTCCTTCGTTGCAAATTTAATTAGTATAAAGTGTTATTTTATTGGCAATCGGTCAATCTGCGGAAAAATTGGCGGCCGGTTTCGGGTAGTCAGGAGATTAAAACAGAGTTGAGAAGCAACTATATTTTGGCGTTGTTGTCGATATAAGAACCAAGCCGTAGGAATTCATTCATTTATAACTGACATTTGTCACTTCACCACCGTTCTAATCAAACAGGATTGAGCCACGGATAAAGACTGATGTGACACAGATTCAGGTAGAACAACTGCACGGTAAGTGCTAAATCGACAAATAGCCGTCCGTGTCCAAGCCGTGTGAATTGGTGGCTCAATTTTGTTTTTAAAGAAATTAAGACTCATTTCTAAAGTGAGAAATGTCAGTTTATAATTAACACGGAGGCCAGTAGTCTGGAAGGGCCGTGATGAAGAAGGCAAGAAGGCTGCAAGTGGAACATACCTTTACAACGGTCGGCGGATGGGTTTCAGAAACGAGGAAACTGATTCTTTGGCGATAATAATTTATGAAGAGGCGGTCTCAAAAGTGTGCAATAGAGACGTCTCACGAGCGTTCCCTCGACCTGGCTCAGGAGATGTTTTTGTGAAGCAATCTGCTCCGCAAGCATGAGATTGCTTCGTCCCGCCAAGAAACGCGGATTCGCAACGACGTTTCTTGGCCTTTTTAGACAGACCTCTGTTTACTATGGAATATTGATGGAAGTCGTGTGCTTCTTCAAAGTATCCGGCACGTTCCGGTAAATTTTGCCATCTTTCATCACAAAGACCACCTTTTGCATAACCGAAATATCTTTGAGGGGGTCGCCATCCACGGCAATGACATCCGCGGTTTTGCCCTTTTCAAGGGTGCCCAATTCATCGTCGATTCCCAGTAACTCGGCAGCCACCAGAGTCGCCGACTGAATGGCTTCCATGGGCGGCATGCCACCTTTTACCATGAGCTCAAACTCCTGGGCATTTATACCATGCGGGGATACACCGGAGTCCGTGCCAAAAGCAATTTTCACCCCGGCTTTGTAAGCGCGGCTGAATGTCTCTTGAATTTTCGGGCCGATGGCCGCAGCTTTGGGGCGGACGAGCGCCGGGAAATAGCCATCGATCTTGGCGCGTTCTGCAACCGTTGCACCGGCCAGAATAGTCGGTACATAATAAGTGCCGTGCTTTTTGAAAAGCTCCATCGCTTCATCATCCATCAAAGTTCCGTGCTCGATGGAGCGCACACCCGCCCGAATGGCGCGTTTCATTCCCTCGGCGCCGTGTGCGTGGGCCGCAACGTGCATGCCGTAATCTTTGCCCGTGTCGACAATCGCTTTAATCTCTTCTTCAGTAAATTGTGGATTTTGGCCGCTTTTGGCGACACTCAATACGCCGCCGGTTGCCGTGATTTTGATCAGATCAGCGCCGTTTTTATAGCGATATCTAACTGCTTTCTTTGCGTCTTCGATACTATTGACCACACCTTCTTTGGGGCCGGCGTCGCCCTCGATTCGCCGGTTCAAACTGTTGGTGGGATCGGCATGGCCGCCGGTGGTCGCCAACGATTTACCGGCGCTGAAGATTCTCGGCCCGACTACAAATCCGTCATTGATAGCGTTGCGCAGCGGTGTATTGATAACGCCGCCCAGATCGCGAACGGTGGTAAACCCGGCCAGCAAAGTCTTCCTCGCAAATGGCACTGAGCGATAGGCATAGTCCTCCGGATTCATGTAGAATTTTTCTGAGTAGCTCTTTGGACTCAATTCACCGGAAAGGTGCACGTGCATGTCCATTAAACCGGGCATCACGGTTTGATCCTTTAAATCGATAATCGTGTCGCCTTCATCGCCGTCGATGTAGCCGTTTTTGATTTCGATAATTTTGTTATCAGAAACCACAATGGACACCCCGGACCGCGCGCTGTTGGATTTACCATCGATGAACTTGCCGCAATGCAGAATGGTGTTTTGTGCAAATAAAAACACCGGCAACAGCAGCACAGCTAAGAAACTAAGAAATGGTTTGTTCATTTTTTCCTCCTCATTTTAATTTTATTCCAAAGTTTAAGTCTTTCAAACTTCTAATGCAATTTATTTTCTTTTGTGGATCATAAAATAAAGTCCGAATACGATGAACCCGGCGCTTAGTACCATCATCGCGGTAATCGACTCATTGAAAAATAACAGCGCCAGAATGGCAACGAAAATCGGTACCAGGCTATACACAAAACTAGCAGTTTGGGTCGCCCCGATTTCTTCGATACTTGAATTATAAAACAAATAACCAATTCCTGATGCGAAGATTCCCATGTAAAGTATGGCTAAAATCACGGAGGGTGAAATAGTTTGAATTTGCTGAACAAAACCTTCGTTCAATGCAAACGGCACCAAAAGAATCACGCCGAATAAAGTGGCGTAGTAGGTCAAAGTAAAGCTGGTGAGTGTCTTAAGAAGGTTCCTGATGAGCAGAGAATAAGCCACCCAGCTTGAGACAGCTAAAAGCATCAGCAGGTCGCCGTGGTTAAACTGAAGTCTGAGAATGTTGCTGACATTGCCTTTGGCGATTAAGAAGATAACCCCGGCAAAAGCGACTGTTACCCCCAAGTAGTTTCTACGGCTTAATTGTTCGTTTATCAAAAATTTTGCCGCAAATACCGTTGCGATTGGATTCAGTGCATTGATGATCGCGGTATTCGTGACTTCAGTAAATCGCAAGCTCACAAAAAAGAAGTAGTGATAACCGACGATACCGAATAACCCTAATAGAATGAGTGGAATAAGGTTCGCTTTGACGATTGATAAAGAGGCCAATTTGTGGTTGCTTATCAAGGCGGTTAAAAAAATTAAAGCAACTATATAGCGAAGAAGTGTGGTTGTAAATGGTTCGAGTTCAAGAACCGCGTATTTAGCCGCGACAAAACTTCCCGCAAAAAACAAGCTGGAAACCAGCGGATAAAGTGTTTTTTTATATCCTTCGGATGATTTCAACCTATTCTGCGTAAAATTTGATCATCTGCTCAATCGCCGCGCTGCAAACCGGGTCATAGGGAAGCAAACTCAGCGAAAACATTCTGCAGTCAATCGCCGGACGATAGAGTCCATTGGCACTATAACCGGCGCCTTCAAAGGCGCCGACTTTTCCGTAAAAATCGGTCGCTGCCATTGCTGCCAATTGTTGTGCCCGCAGTTTGGCCCATTTTTCGTAATACCCCGGTTTACTGCGATCCCAGGTCCGGCGGACGGCTTCCAGACTATCGTGAAATACTTTGGACCACGCTGTCGGCAAAGGGGTGCTCTCTTCCACAAAGGGTTTCCATTTTAAAGCGGCTGGATCGAGCAAAGCGGTCACATTCGCCTCCCAGGGTTCGACCCCCGAGGGATAAAAATCGAGATAAGAAATGGAGCTGGAATAGTACTCGTCCCCAAGTCCGGCAAATGAATGCCCAAATTCGTGAGTGATCATGTACTCAAGGTGCCATTCAAAATCCGGATTTTCCACGCCAGTCATCCCGGTGGCGTAAAGTTGATAAATACCGCCGCCGCCGTAGCGTTTGGCATTCGTCATAATGTAAATAAAGTCGTAGGGCGCGGCAGCGGCGATGTCCCGCATCGCCCGGTTTTCATAAGTCAAAACATATCGCGGCGAATCAAAAGAATTGTAGGAAGTACCCAAAGCTGTATTCCTCCAGAGATTCTTGCGCGGCTCGTCAATTCCGGAGTCTTCTGAAATCACTTCGATGGCGCGGATGTTCAACTTGCCGGCGTTTTCTTTAAAAGGCGAGGTTCTCAAAATCACATCCTTCCAGCGTTCGGCATCTTTGCGGAATTTGCCCATTTCATTTTCGGTGTAACCGTCTCCGAGCAGAAGAAAATCGACTTTCTTGTGCGGCAGTCCATTTTCTAACAGATTGATTATTTTGAAACTCCGTCCGCGTTTTTCTCGATTCACAAAACGAGAATCGGGATCGATGACGGTCGAAAAAATATCCTGAAAATGCATCCACTTGTCCCGTTTGGCGAGCACGACTTGCACTGATTTTTTCGGAAAAGGTACAAGCACACTTTCATGAAATGAACGAACTTTTTCGTCCTGTGCTTCCTGAGTGGTTTCCCATTCACCGTAAATACTGGAAAACCCCCTTGAATAAATAAGCTGGTTCGTTTCCGTGTCAAAAATTTTGACCAGATATTTACCTCGATTCAATGTGTCAATGAGGTTCTTCCGGCTGCCGGCCCAAACCCCTTCTTCATAGGCCTGGTCCAGCCCGACAAGTTCCTTTGAAGCTGTACCTGTATGGAAATAATCGACGCGCAGGGTTTTGTTCTCAAAAAAGCGATCAAAAGTTTGAGACTGCGCAGCCGTGATTATACTTAAGACTATCAATAAAGTTAAGAAAGGTTTCATAGATCACTCCGTCTTAGGTCTTCATGCATCTGTTTGTCTTTCGTTCGTGCTGGACCGTTCCGGCTCCTCGCCCAAAAAACCGGGGCGAGGGATCCTCCACGGGCTCCAGGCGCCTCTTTTCTCTTTAATTATTATAAAAATTTTAAGGAAAATCGCAAAGGGGTCGCCTTTCGCTTAATTTTGTAGCAGAACTCGCCAGAGTTCTGGTCAGCCAACCGGAAGTGTAGCCACTTCCGCTACGATATTTTTTTATCAGCGTCATGCTTTAACGCGTGGCCATTATCTAATTTGCAGACATCTTAACTCGCTCGCTCTGGCGCGCGGCCCAGAATATGGCATTAAACATCAATTTGTAAGTGCCATGCGTCATGGCCCGGAACTGCGGCGTCATGGAGAAGAGGATGACGCGTCCGCTTCCTAAAGATTGTATGGCAATCGAGCCTTTTCCCTGAATATGCTCCGGCCCGAGCAAAAAGCCGCTGAGCCGCGGATCGTAATCCGGATACCTGCCGACCATTTCAGGTCCAGGACCGGTGGTCGCCTTGGGGACAAAGGCAGGCCCGCGCCGATTCATCACCGCCAATTTTTCAGGTAGTCCGTAAGCGAGCGGGCTGTTGGGATCAAGCTCCGAAAGTATAAGACTACCCGGTGCAAAATATTCTTTTTGAGACAGTCCTTGCAGGGTGTTGGCGATCGGCAGCCCAAGCACCTCCACAAGCGCCATGCTTGAGCGCCCAAAGGCTGCCAAAGTTCCGCCGGCGTTCACAAACGCCAGAAGCTCACTTCGGCCGGCTTCCCCGAACCCACCCTTATATTTTTCCGGTCGTTCGGTTGTATCAGCTAACATTCTTTTGGCATTCAAACCGTCCGGGAAAAAAACGATATCAAACCGGTCGGCGAACTTTCCGGATTTGACGTCGGCATTGCGAACGGTGATCGGTTCCAGTTGCCATTGTTCCAAAATAAAACGCGTCCAACCGGCGTCAATGAGACCGCCCCAGGGCTCATAAATACCTATCCGCGGATTCGACAATGGGGTCAACGCGCTCGCGTTCAGCAAATCCTTTTGAGGCGAGCCAACAGCTTTGAAACTCCATTTTTTGGCCATTTCAATCATTTTTGAAGAGAGACCATTTGCCGGCTTAACGTAGAAACTACCGGCAGGAAACCCCTCGCCGTGTGTTGTGACTGCGTCACTGAACTGAGCTACCTCGTAGCCTTCGTCCAACAGCTCATCTGCTACTGCGTAAGCCTCGTTGCTGTTTGGAAAAATAATATAACCACCCTCCCCGGAGCCGCTTATTTCTCCTTCGAATTCAACTTTATTTTTGACTAAGACCAGGTCAGCATCAAACTTTTTGCTAATTTGCACGGCTTCTACACCCATCATTAATGGCAGGGTTTGCGCCGTGACGTCATAGGGCACGATTGGAGCTTCGTCCGGTGAGCGTCGGAGATCCGGGTATTCCTGAATCTCCAGTATGGTCTTGGCCCAGGCAGCGTACGGTTGACGCAAAACAATGACATGGCTTCCGGCTTCGAAGGTTCGACCCTCCACCACAAACGGCGCCATGCTGCGGTGAATCTCGATTTCCCCCCGCTGCATGGCATGCAGCAATCTTTTCGTGGAGCTTGGGTCTGCTTGTTCTGCCGGGAAAACAAAGGCATAAGGCCAGTCTTTGCCCTCAACCGCCCTCTTAAGCGAACGATAGAAGGCCATATTGAATCCAGCCGGATCGCTCGAAACCAAATTGAGCGCCGCCAAATTAGCCGACAATTGATACTCCACCATTTGCCTGAATGTCCAGTCACCACCTTCCCATGGCAAGGGAAAATTCCAGCTTTTTTGATTTGGATTGTAACGACCCGTTCCACCGCGCCTGCCTCGCAGGTCTTCGGATTTCAGCGTCCGTTTTCTTGCAAAATTAGCGCTGGCCGTTTCTGTTAAAACACGCGCGGTGCCGCGATAAATCTGAAAAGCCCGCGCGGGTGTGAACAAGTCATAAATGGCATTTTTAACCACTCCGGCTTTCCCCTCCGAAGTTAAACGGTGACTCATCGCCATGCCAACCAGGGCCATGGTTTCCATGACTTCCGGCGCAGTATTTGGATCATAGGGATCTTGATAGGGCGGCACAAAAATGCGGGCGCCGTTGCCACCCATCTGGTGCATTTCGAGTGAATAGATCGGGTGCCACTCCATGTGGATTTTCTGGGCCGTCAACCGCTGTTCGGGAAAATGCAAAAGCACCCAGTCGCGGTTATTGTCATGCCCGAGATAAGTATGGTACAACCAGGGCATCCGGCCTTCCCATTTTTCACCTTTGTGCTCGTCGTACCACTTTTTGATTTTCACCTGCCCATCGGGATTCGCGCTCGGACTTACCAGTACAATGGTATTTTTCAAAATACGCTGAATTTGTTCGGATTGTCCATTGACCAGCGTATAGACTAACTCGGGCACCACTTGCGCCGTGCTGATTTCCGTGGTGTGAATTGATGAGGTGTGAAACACAACCGCGGGCAAGTCCCCGGCAAGTTTTCTCGCTTCTTTATCACTGATTTTCCGGGGATCGCTCAACCGATGCCGTTTCGTTTTTAATTCGTCAAGGCGTTGCAAATTTTCAGGCGCAGAGATGAGCAGCAAAACGAACGGGTTGCCGTCTGTGGTTTTGCCCAATTCAGTGTAACGAATTCGATCTGATTTTTTGGCCAGGGATTTATAATATTTCAGACCGTCAAAGAAATCAATAATTTTCCCTTCTTCACCCATCATATGACCAAAATGTTTTTTAGGGCTGGGGAGATTTTGAGCCGGACTCAAGCTGGGAAAAACAAGCAAGCAAAAAATCAACTTAATAACTAATAAATATTTCATATGTGACTCCCTGTTTAGTAACTGACAAGTAATTTTCTACCATTTTTTGACAAAATATTTTTGGACAGGACTTACAAGATTAACTCTTTGGTTCCGGCTTGTCCGGGGTTAGGATGGTTCGATCGATTTGCTGCTGATTTGGATAGCGTAATTGATGGCATCCTCTTTTGGTAGAAGGCGCACATGTGCGTCCCCTACGATTTCATTCAACGCCTTGCCCTCGATGTATTCCATCGCAATAAAAATTTGCCTATCCGCTTCATCGATCTCATAAATCGTAGCGATGTTGGGATGATTCAGCGCCGAGGCCGCTTTGGCTTCGTGAATGAAGCGTTTCTGTTTTCCTCATCCTGACTCAGGTGCAGTGGCAGAAACTTCAGAGCAACAAAGCGGTCGAGTTTGGCGTCCTGCGATTTGTAGACCACGCCCATTCCGCCTTGGCCGAGCTTTTCAAGGATTCCATAATGAGATATTGTTTTGCCAATCATCTTTTCCGTGCGACCCTAAAATCTAATTTTCAGTGAAGTGGAAAAACTTTCAAATTTTATGAAGTCCTGCTCATGCCGTTTTTTC
>SMXC01000170.1 GCA_004356825.1 Caldithrix sp. | reverse complement strand
TTATATACCATACTGATTGATGATTTTAATAAAGATGGGTTTCAAGATATGCTGTTAGGTGGTAATTTCCACGGTGTGCCTCCGGATCAGGGGAGGTATGACGCTAGTTATGGAAGTTTGTTGCTGGGTGATGGGACCGGAAATTTTGTCGCAGTGAGTCTTCAAACCAGTGGATTTGTCGCCTCCGGCGAAGTTCGGCAAATCAAGTCAATACAGACGGCTTCCGGTGAAACACTTGTCATGGCTGCTCGCAGCAATGATACCGCAGTGATATTTAGAAAGCGGGAATGATAAAAAAATCACTGTAAATGAGTTAAGGCGCAAAAAAGGTAAGGAGGAGAAAGATGATTAAGGTTCGATTAATGACCATGATGTTTCTGCAGTTCTTTGTTTGGGGCGCATGGTACGTTACGGTAGGAAACTACATGGCGAAAATTGGCATGACGGATGAAATCTATTGGGCATATACAGTCAGTCCAATCGGCGCGATTATTTCACCGTTTTTTCTGGGCATAGTTGCAGATCGATTTTTTGCAACAGAGAAAGTGCTCGGAGTTCTTCACATCATTGGCGGAATCGCGATGTTAGCCGCGCCATTTTTCGCCGAGGGCAGCCTTGCTTCCCCGCCTCTCTTTATCACGTTTTTGCTAATTCACATGCTTTGTTACATGCCGACAGTCGGGTTGGCCAATGCACTTGTTTTTCATCACATAAAAACGCAGGAAAAGGAATTTCCAATTGTCAGGGCTTTGGGTACCATCGGCTGGATCGTTGCCAACCTTTTGGTGAGCGGGATTCTTGGAGCAGATGAGACAGCGACTCCCCTGCGGGTTGCCGGGTTTTCGGGAATTTTGCTTGGCCTGTTTAGCTTTTCTCTGCCCCACACGCCACCTTCGGGAGCGGGGCAAAAAATCTCAGTAAGACAAATTATAGGTCTTGATACTTTGTCAAAATTTAAGGATAAACCTTTTGTTGTTTTCGCTATCAGCTCATTGCTAATTTGTATTCCGTTGGCGGCCTACTATTCTTACGCGCCGGTATTTGTTAATGCGGTAGGGATTGCCAATCCAGCGGCTAAAATGTCTTTTGGCCAGGTTTCCGAGCTCGTCTTTCTTTTTCTCATGCCGTTTTTCTTTGCTCGTCTTGGCGTGAAAAAGATGCTTCTGGTAGGTATGCTTGCCTGGGTTTTACGCTATGTTTTGTTTGCCGCTGGAGCGCCGGATGCGGTGGTTTGGATGATTATGGGCGGTATTATTCTGCATGGCATTTGCTACGATTTTTTCTTCGTAACCGGACAGATCTATGTTGATAAAAAAGCAACTCCGGAAATTCGGGCTCAGGCCCAGGGATTCCTGGTCTTTATTACGTATGGGGTCGGGATGCTCATCGGTGCGCAGGTCACGGGACGGCTTTTCAATCAAATCGTAACCGGGTCTGGTTCCGAGGCTCTCGCGCAGTATCAATTGTTTTGGGTGATTCCTGCGGTTTTCGCAGCCGTCGTTATGCTGATGTTCGCTTTTCTGTTTAGCGATAAACTCTCCTCAACGGAAAGTTCTTAGTGTTTTTATGAATGAAATCTTCATAGACTTTTGCAAAATAGCTCACCTTGTCATTTCGACCCACGGGAGAAATCTGGTTTCGTGCCTATTCAGATTTCTCGCTTACGCTTCGAAAGGACACAGAGTTAGATTTTGCAGAAAAATCTTCACATAAAGGAGGAATAGTGTGCAGCCTTTAAAACTGGGAATTATCGGCGCCGGGTTTATTGGAACCTTTCATGCCCGCGCCCTCATGCAAGTGAGGAATATGGAAATAGCCGGCATCACGAGTCGAACAAAGTCACGAGCTCAAGCGCTTTCGAAGATGGTTAAGAAAAATGGGCTGGGCGACGGCGTTGTTTATTCTAACATCACAGAGATGGTCAACCATGTTGACGTCATTGCTATCTATGCGCCCAATTTTGTTCGGGTGGAGATGGTTGAGGAAATTGTAGATGCGGTAAAAAACGGCGCAAATTTAAAGGGGGTCATTTGCGAAAAGCCTCTTGCCCGAAACATGAAAGAAGCAAGGCGTATTGTGGAGGCGGTAAAAGGAGTCGGTCTCAAAACAGCTTACTTTGAGAATCAAATTTTTATGAAACCGATTCAGACGCAATTGCAGCAGCTGGCACCCCAGCAGAAAACGATGGGACCTCTGATGTTGACGCGTTCTGCCGAAGAGCATGGCGGGCCGCATGAGCCGTGGTTCTGGGACCCCACAAAACAGGGTGGAGGCGTCCTCAGCGATATGGGGTGTCACAGTATTGCGGTCGGCTGGTATCTGCTCAATCCGATAGGAAAGCCGGAAACCTTCATGCAACCGATTTCCGTATCTGCGGACTGCGCCCTCCTTAAATGGGGATTGCCTGAGTGGCGTGAGAAACTGTTGAAAGAGCGTGGAGTAGACTACACAAAAACACCTGCCGAGGATTTTACCACCGGAGTCATTACTTATAAAAATCCTGAGACGGGTCAGATCGCCAAAGCCCAGTTCACCAATTCCTGGATGTTTGAAAAGCAAGGGCTGCGGCTTTTCATGGACGGAATGGGACCGGGTTATGCTTTTGAAATTAACACCTTGAATTCATCACTTGAAATTTTTATTGGTGATGCTGCAGCGGAAGTCGTGGCGGACGCAGAGACTGCTTTGGAAAAATCGACCGCCTCACGCGGTCTTTTGGCCGTGCAGTATAATGAGCCCGACCTCTACGGCTACACCGATGAAAATGAGGATGCCGCAAAAGCATTTCTTGCCGGTAAAGACGCTTCCTTGTCATGGGATTATGGCCTTGAGATTACCCGGTTGGTGATGGCCGCCTACATGTCTTCGGAGCGTCAAAAAACGATTGACCTGACCGATACCAGGATTCAGGAGGAACTTGAAACATTTGTGCCTCTGATTCAGCAAGGCAAAGGTGCAGATATCCTTTATACAAATTAATTTCAAATTAATGCTTGATAAAAAGGAGGATGATAATGAAGAGCCTTGTTTTCGTCATTGGGTTTTCTCTGTTGCTTGTCAGCTGCCATTCCGGCAAGATGAAACTATCGGAAGCAGAGAAAAAAGCGGGTTGGAAATTTCTTTTCGACGGCAACACGTTTGATGGCTGGCGCAGTTTTCGAAAGGATACAGTACCGGATGGCTGGGTCATAACCAAACAAGGAGAAATGTATTTCACCGGTGCCGGCAAAGGGGATATTATGACGACAGATGAATTTGATAATTTCGAGCTTCGGCTTGAGTGGAAAATTTCTCCCGGCGGCAATAGTGGTATATTTTTTCATGTTTCGGAGAACCGCGATTACTCCTGGCAAACCGGTCCTGAGATGCAGGTTCTCGACAACAAGGGTCACAAAGATGGAAAAAATCCACTAACATCGGCAGGTTCTAATTATGCACTGCACGCCCCAAGCAAAGATGTGACGCGGGAGGTCGGACTTTACAACGAGGTAAAAATTCTGGTTGAAAAGAATCATGTGGAACATTGGCTAAACGGAGTTAAGATTGTGGAATATAAGATCGGAGATTCCGAGTGGCAAATGTTGGTAGCTAAAAGCAAATTTGGGAAACTGCCGGATTACGGACGCTACCGCAAGGGTCATATTGTTCTGCAGGATCATGGCGATCAAGTCTGGTACCGGAACCTCAGAATTCGTCCTTTATAAATCCTGAAAGATTCCGAAAAACGCCGAAGCCAATCTAAAATAAAAAATATCTAAAGCATATGAGGAGTTAAACATGGAGCTAAAAAAGTCATCTAAAGTCATATCAAGACGCAACTTTTTGAAAACCGCTACCGTTGCGGCCGCAGGTATTGTCATCGTTCCACGACATGTTTTGGGAGGCCCGGGGTATATTGCGCCAAGCGATAAAATTAATTTGGCGATAATTGGCGTCGGTAGCCAGGGGACTGATGATATGAAGGAATTCCTCAACATTCCGGAGGTGCAAGTGACTGCTGTTTGCGATGTCTTTGATGAGTTCAAAATCTGGGGAACTCAGACGGTTGGACGCAAGGCTGCAAAGCAGCTTGTCGAGAAGCACTACGGCGATCAATCAACAGGCGGTAATTACAAGGGCTGCGCTGAGTACGTCGATTTTCGCGATATGCTTGAACAGGAAAAAGATATCGATGCGGTCGCGATTGCCACCACGGATAACTTGCATGCGGTCGCTGCGATGGCGGCAATGAAGCGCGGCAAACATGTCTATTGCCAGAAGCCGTTAACTCATGATATCTATGAAGCTCGCATGCTTACCGCAGCGGCTCGCAAATATGGAGTCGCTACCCAAATGGGCAATCAAGGGCATGCAGGCGAGGGGAATCGACTCATGGTTGAGTGGGTGGCAGATGGCGCTATCGGAGAAGTACGTGAGGCACACGTGTGGACAAACCGGCCTGCTGGCTGGTGGCCACAAGGGATTGATAAGCCCACTAACTATCCACCGGTGCCGCACGGTCTCGATTGGAACCTGTGGCTCGGTCCCGCCCGTTTTCGTCCTTACAACCCGGCGTATGTGCCGTTCAAATGGCGTGGCTGGTGGGACTTTGGAACCGGCGCCTTGGGTGACATGGGATGTCATCTGCTCGATACCCCGGTTTGGGCCTTTAATTTGGGTCATCCCACGAGTGTGCAGGCCAGTTCATCGCCTGTGAATGACGAGACCGGACCCTTAGCCTCCATTGTACATTATGATTTTCCGGCCCGGGGCAGTATGCCGCCGGTAAAAATGGTTTGGTACGATGGCGGATTGATGCCTCCCCGTCCCGTTGATTTAGAAGAGGGACGGCGCATGGGTGACAATAGTGGCGGCGTACTCTTGGTTGGAGATAAGGGCACTATCATGTGCAGCACCTATGGGAATAATCCAAGGCTTATTCCCGAGACAGCTATGAAAGCCTACAAACGGCCGCCAAAAACCGTGCCTCGGGTTAAAGGAATTTATCATGACTTTATCGAAGCCTGCAAGGGTGGATCAGCTGCCTGTTCTAACTTTGGGGTCTCAGGTCCCTTTACAGAAATTGTTCTCCTGGGTAACCTCGCGATTCGTACCCCAGGCCAGAGACTGCTTTGGGATGCAAAAAATATGAAAGTCACGAACGTGCCGGATGCAAATAAATTTGTCAAGCGGGAATACTTTGCAGATTGGACTTTGTAGCACTTGTGTTGATCGTTTTAAAATCATTCATAATGATGGAGTGCTAAATAACAATGAAAGAACAAAGACCAAAGAAAAGCATTGACAGGCGGAGCTTTCTGCGCACCACCGCTGCCGCGGGAGCAGGACTGCTTATTGCGCCCGTGGTGCTGGGACAGAGAAGAAGCAAAATTTCAAACGACTTGAATATTGGAATAATAGGAGTTGGCGCTCAGGGACAGGTTTTGTTGAATGCCGGCCTTAAAGTGCCGAATATCCGCTTTAAGGCAGTTTGTGATATTTGGAAAGATTACAATCTGAAACGAGCCGTCGGATTGCTGGGAAAGTATGGTCATGCGCCTAGCGCTTATGAAGATTATCGGGAAATGCTCGCTCAGGAGAAGGATCTTGACGGCGTTATCATTGCCACCCCGGACTTTTGGCACGCCCAGCATACGGTCGATTGTCTGCGAGCCGGACTTCATGTTTATTGTGAAAAGGAGATGTCAAATACGCTGGAAGGGGCTCGGAGGATAGTGCGTGCTGCCAGAGAGACCGGCAAGCTTCTGCAGATCGGCCATCAGCGCCGTAGCAATCCCCGCTACCTGCACTGCTACCACAAACTGATTAAGGAGGCCAAAATTCTTGGCCGCATCACCACTATCAATGGCCAGTGGAACCGCGCCGTGCAGCCGGACCTCGGCTGGCCAAAAAAATATGCGATCACCCCGGCCACGTTACAAAAGTATGGATTCAATTCCATGCATCAATATCGTAATTGGCGCTGGTATCGTAACCTGGGCGGCGGCCCGATTGTGGACTTAGGCTCGCATCAAATTGATATTTTCAATTGGTTCCTGGAGGCGCAGCCAGAATCGGTCATGGCCAGCGGCGGCACGGACTACTATGATAAAAAAACCCACGAGTGGTATGATACCGTTTTGGTCATTTACGAATATGAGACCGCACAGGGGAAAGTTCGGGCTTTTTATCAAACCATTACCACTAATAGCAGCGAAGGTTATTTTGAAAACTTTCTGGGCGACCAGGGGACGCTGCATATTTCGGAGTCTGCCGGCAGGGGCGGCATTTATCGTGAACCGGCAGCGCCGGAATGGAGCAAATGGGTGGATATGGGTTATTTGGCTGCACCGGAAGTAGAGAATACACAGGAGACCGGCGCAGTGTTGGACGTCCGTGAGACGGTGGCGCCACCCCAACATCGGTTGCCGGTAGAATTCAACGACCCTTACCATAAGCCGCATCTGGAAAATTTTTTTGATGCAATTCGAGGCGAGGCCAAGCTCAACTGTCCCGAGGATATCGGTTATGAAACGGCGGTAACAGTCTTAAAAGTCAATGAAGCTGTGAAAACCGGTAGAAAACTAAAATTCAAACCAGGAGAGTTCAGAATTTAATGACAACTACCAGACTTATTGTCCTGATATTCATCTCGACGAGCATTTGCACGATTCAAGTTCCTGCTCAAGAGACAAAACTCGGCGATGTCAGCGACGGCAATCGGTCTACTCCCGTTCATCTCATCGACCTGTATGATGAAGAGGGCTCTTTAATCAGGCCGGGGGATGAACCCATGCTGCCCTTTTCTACCAGGCAAACCTGTCTTCCGTGTCATGATTACCACAAAATAAGCTCTGGATGGCATTTTAATGCCGCTAATCCTGACGTCCCTCCCGGTCGTCGCGGACAACCATGGATTCTTGCGGATCGAACCACGGCCACGCAACTGCCCTTGTCTTATCGGAATTGGACCGGAGCTTATCAACCCGATGATTTGGGAATCACCCCCCTGCAGTTTATCCAACGGTTTGGCCGACACATGCCGGGAGGCAGTATCGGCGATGATGAAGAGAGGCAGGCCCCGGAAAATGTTATGCGCTGGTGGGTCTCCGGTAAGCTTGAAGTCAACTGTTTGAGCTGCCATGATGCCGAACAGGGCCACGATCAGGCTGAATTCGACACTCAAATTAGGAAACAGAACTTTCGCTGGTCTGCCAGCGCCACCAGCGGTTTCGCTACTGTTCGCGGCTCGGCGAAAGACATGCCGGATAATTACAGCATCTACGGTTCTTTGCTGGATGACGGCAGAAAAATTCCCCCGTCCGTAGCGTATGACAAAACTCGATTCAATACACAAGGGAAGGTCTTGTTCAATATTGTGCGCCAGGTTCCCAATGAGCGGTGTTACTTTTGTCATTCGACCAAAATTATCACTGACGAGTCGGAACGATGGGAATTCGATGAAGATGTTCATCTTGTTGCGGGCATGAAATGCGTGGACTGCCATCGTAACGGTCTCGATCATGACATGGTTCGCGGTTATGAAGGGGAGGCTGAAGAATATGACAAACCGGGCGCCGCAACCCTGACTTGTAAAGGCTGCCACCTGGGAGAGGATTTATCGGAGAGTCCGAGCGCGGGTCGTTTGGGCGCACCCATACCGAAACATGTGGGGATTCCGCCGGTTCATTTTCGTAAATTGACCTGTACTTCCTGTCACTCGGGCCCCTGGCCGGAAGAAAATGCCTACAACATTAAGACTTCAAGGGCACACGCGCTTGGAACGCATCGCGTCAATCGGTCTGACGAGGCGCTGCCTCATATTTTAGCCCCGGTTTTCGTTGAACAGGAAGATGGAAAAATTGCGCCGCACAAAATGTTCTGGCCGGCCTTCTGGGCGCAGGTGGAAGGAGGCGCTGTCAAGCCGCTCGACCCTGAAATAGTGAGGCCTGTTGCCGCTAACTTTGTTGAAAGAGATACTCTGGGTACTGGCGATTGGCCCGATTTAACCGAGCAGAAGATTGTTGCGATTATGCGAGGGCTTGTTGAAGGCGATTCCACTCTGACGCCCGCCTATATCGCAGGCGGTAAATTGTACTCAATGACAGAGTCGGGCGGGCTGAGCGCGGAAGACCACCCGGTTGCCGAACCTTACTCCTGGGCTTTTGCGCATGACGTCCGGCCGGCAAGGCAGTCGTTGGGTATTCGCAGCTGCGGAGATTGTCATGCCAGCGACTCCCCGTTTTATTTTGCCAAAATCGGAATCGATACGCCGGTCGCGTCTCAAAACGGGACTACAAAAATAATGGTGGATTTTCAAGACACCAGCAGTTTTTATGCTCGCCTCTTCGGGCTATCTTTTTTATTTCGACCGGCGCTGAAAATCATAGTTTTGGCTGCAAGCGCGGTGTTAATTATGATTTTATTCATTTATTTGCTCAGAGGGTTTTCGTTGTTTCTGCAGTCGAATCGTGATTAAGTTAGAGAGTTCTGCTAATGAATATGTTTCGTGTGATTTCAACTATTGGCTTTTTGGGTGTCATTGCTGCGATTATCTATCTAAATAGAGCCGGAGGTTTAACCGGCTTGGTTGTAGAAATACGGAGAATCCGCTTTGGAGATTTCCGTCGGGATTCAAAAAGGTCGGTTTATGTTCTTGGTATTGCAAGTTTCATCATTTTAATTCTGACCGGATTCCTCCCTATATTGTTTACGGGCAACTCTGTTACCGGGGTCGCCTTGGTGCTTCATGTCGTTGCGGCGCCCGTGTTTGCCGTCTGTATAGCGATTGTGGGGATCCTGTGGGCAGACTCGCATCGATTCGAGCCGGGCGAATTGCGGAACCGGTCAGGTTTAGTTACCGAAAAAAAGAGGGGTAAAAGTTCGAAGAAACAAATTAATTCGGGTGGGCAGAAAATAACTTTCTGGCTTGCCCTGGTGCTTTCCATAGTCGTTATGACTTCGATGATTCTAAGCATGCACGCCCTTTTTGGGACCCACGGACAAGAAGTTCTTCTCGATCTGCACCGTTACAGCGCCTTGTTCCTGGTGATCGCCTGCGTCGCAAGCTTGTGTTTTGGAATAGGTGTGAAACCGGTACTGAAAAACCAAAAAACGGAGGATAAAATTAAATGAGGAAATGGATAGGGTTCCTTGGTTTATTTTTTCTCTTGGTCAATTGTAGTCCAAGAGCACTCGCAATGAAAGGTAGCGATACCGGCGTAAATAGAAGCGCCGTTTTGGGCCGCTGGGATGTTACGATCTATGATATTCAGGGTTGGGGGGTTTATCCTTCCTGGTTTGATGTCGTAGAGAGAAATAAAGAATTGAGCGGCCAATTTGTTGGCCGCTACGGCAGCGCCCGTCCAATTCGCTATATCCATTTTGATGGAGATCAACTTTATCTGTCATTGCCGCGGCAGTACGAAAGACCCCTTGAAGATTTGCTCTTTGTCGGCAAAGTGCAAGATGGCAGAATTTCGGGCCAAACCAGGAGTGAGTCAGGAAAGACCATTCGTTTTCATGCAGAACGCGCCCCGGCGCTGGAATTCTCCGGCAAGCCGGAGTGGGGGGAGACAATCGAACTCATTCAAAACGATCTTTCAAATTGGATGCCGCGCAATCCAAACCACGAAAACAAATGGCAGGTTGAAAATGGAATGTTAATCAATACTCAGCGAGGGGTGGATCTGGTCACCCGGCAAAAGTTCACTGATTTCAAGCTGCATCTTGAGTATCATTTCCCGGAAGGCAGCAATAGCGGCATCTATTTGCGCGGCCGGTATGAGGTTCAAATTGAGGATAATTACGGCAAGAAGCCGAGCAGCCTGAGGGCGGGAGGCGTGTACGGTTTCCTGATCCCAGATATGATGGCGATCAAACCGGCCGGCCAATGGAATACCTGCGATATCACTTTTCTGGGCCGGGAAGTAACGGTTGTACTTAATGATGAGCTGATCATCGATCACGTTGAGATTCCCGGCATCACAGGTGGCGCGCTGGACAGTCGGGAGGCAGAGCCGGGTCCCCTCATGCTGCAGGGAGATCATGGCCCGATTCGCTTCAGGAATATTTTGTTAACGCCGGTAAAGTGATACCTGAATGAACGATTTTAAGCAGGAGATAAAAATGTTGAACAAAATTTATATGGTAAATGTGAAATCTTATCTTGTGCCGTTAGTACTCTATTTTGTGTTTGGCTGCGGGTGCTCGGAAAAAACTTCACAAGATACGACTGTAAAGCGGCCTGAAAAAAAAGTAGTTGAGGAAGCGAAAACAGATCAAGCAGAAGACCCAAAAGTAAATAAAGATGCCGTGCCGGTCGAAATGGTCGAAACCGATGCGACCGAACCAACGAAAAAGGGACCAGAGAAAGAGATGGGTTCCAGGCCGGCGAAAACTGCAATGCCGGCTCAATCCGAGCCGATCTCCGGCGGGATAGCGCCCCTGGATATTAAGCTGCCTAAACCCATGTTCGTGGGTACGCCTCAGAATTTCCGCGTTGCTAAATTACAGAAGCCCCTGGGCAAGCCGCGCCCACCCTTTCTGGCGCCAGCCGGCACAAAAAATATCGCTTTTGGCAAACCCATTGCCAGCACCGATGATGCACCCATCATCGGCGAAATAGTCATGATTACAGATGGCGATCGAGAGGCCGCTGATGGCAGTTATGTTGAGCTCGGACCATTTTTGCAGCACGTCACCATTGATCTTGGGGCCAAACACGATATTTATGCTATCTTGTTTTGGCATTTCCATAAGCAGGCCCGAGTCTACTTTGATGTGATCGTACAGGTCGCCGATGATTCCGGATTCACTGCAAACGTTCACACTATTTTTAATAGTGATCATGATAATTCCACCGGCTTGGGCGCCGGCGAAGATCTGCACTACGTTGAAACCTCCGAAGGCAGACTTGTGGACGCCAAAGGTGCGCAGGCGCGCTACGTCCGCCTTTACAGCAACGGCAACACCAACAACGATTTAAATCATTACATCGAAGTTGAGGTGTATGGCAAACTGGTAGCCGCAATGTGAGACCGTCTGCGAAAAACCTCCTTCTGATTTTGACCGCAATAATCGCTGCACTTGCGCTTCGTTTGCCGCAGTTGCAACAGCGTCCCATGCACACCGACGAGGCGGTCCATGCCGTCAAATTTGGCTCGCTGTTAGAGGAAGGATATTATCGATATGACAGTCACGAGTTTCACGGCCCTACACTCAATTATCTGACACTGGTTCCGGCCTGGCTTGGTTCGGCCCAAAAAATCACCGAAATCAACGAAACTCATTTGCGTATGGTGCCCGTTTTTTTTGGGGTGCTACTGGTGGCGCTGCTCCTGTTCCTGACAAATGGTCTCGGATGGCCTGCTGCGCTATTTGCCGCGGCGTTAACCGCTGTCTCCCCCGCGATGGTTTTCTACAGCCGTTACTACATTCAAGAAATGCTCATGGTCTGCTTCACTTTTGGGGCCATCATATCCGGTTACCGCTATACCGTGAATAAAAGCATCGTTTGGGCTGCCCTCACCGGAGTATTCCTGGGACTCATGCATGCGACCAAAGAAACATGCATCATTGCCTACGGGGCGATGTTTGTGGCAATTGTATTCACACTTTTGCTCAAACGAGGAAAGAAAGTTCAACGATTCAATCTTAGACTATCGCATGTCATCACAGTTTGTTTAACTGCCATTGCCGTCTCCGCTTTATTTTATTCCTCATTTTTTAGCAACTGGCGGGGGATACTGGATTCTTTCGTTGCTTACAAAACCTATTTTAGCCGGGCCGGACAAGATACTCTACACATTCATCCCTGGTACTATTATCTCAAAATGCTGCTCTTTTCAAAGTATGCTACCGGTCCGGTCTGGACCGAAGCTTTCATTATTAGTTTGGCCGGTGTGGGAATTCTAACGGCGTTCAAATGGCACAATCGATTTAAATTTGACGCCAATCTGATTCAATTTTTAGCTTTTTATACAATTTTAATGACGATCGCCTATTCAATGATTCCTTACAAAACGCCCTGGAATTTAATAGAATTTTTGCACGGAATGATTTTAATGGCTGGCGTTGGCGCTGCGGCCATCATAAAACAGGCGAAAAATAAACACCGTCTTGTCAAAATACTTTTTGGTGGGATTTTGTTTGTCGGGGTAGGACATCTTGGTACACAAGCTTACTTTTCAAATTACAAATATTATGAGGACTCCACCAATCCGTATGTTTACGCGCATCCGGCTTCGGATATTTACCAGGTTGCCTCGCGGGTAGAAGAGCTTACCGCAGTCCACCCTGACGGGCAAAATATGTATATCGAAGTTATTTTTCCAGGTGATGATTATTGGCCGCTTCCCTGGTACTTGCGGGCTTTTCCTAATGTGGGTTGGTGGAAAAAAGTTGATCAAACAACACCGGCTGCGCCTGTCATCATTGCTTCTCCCAGTGTCGAGAAGGACTTGATGCGAAAGCTGTATGAATATCCGCCGCCTGGTGCAAGAAATCTATACGTGCCGCTTTTTGACTCGTATATAGCGTTGCGGCCGAAAGTAGAAATACGAGGTTATGTCAGACAGGACTGGTGGGATGCGTTCGTAAACAAGAGTAGCGACAAGCGATAAGCGATTTTTGTTGAACGCAATTCGCTTATCGCTCTTCGTTCCGCGTTCGAAAAGAAAAGATGACTCAAACAACGCAATATATTGGCCTCGCTAAAGCTACGGATTCGGCCACCGATTTACATCGCTTTTCTCATAAAGCCATGGCCACGATTTACGAGATTTTTATCGTGCATGAAGATGCCAACTACGCGCAACAGGCGGCTTATGAAGCTTTTTTTGAGTTGGACAAACTTGAGCAGGAGCTCAGCCGGTTCATCGAAAATAGTGACATCTCACGAATTAACAATCTTCCGGAAAATCAGTCTATCCGGATTGGCTTGGCAGCTTTCGAATGTTTAGAGTGCAGCGCCCAAATTTACAAAGAAACAGATGGCGCCTTTGATATAACTGTTGGGCCGCTTCTAAAGTGTTGGCTTAACAAGGATAAAACCGTGCGCATCCCGTCTGAAAAAGAACTGGAATTTGCTCGTCAACGCACAGGTCTCCACCTTTTACAGCTTGATGAAAACGAGCATACTGTCACAGTTCATGCAAGCCCGTTACACGTCGATCTTGGTGGTATCGGTAAAGGATATGCAATAGACAAATTAGTCGAATTGCTGCACGACTGGGAGATTGATTCGGCGCTAATTCATGGCGGCGCCAGCTCGGTATTTGCGCTGGGGGCGCCTTCCGGAACAAAAGGCTGGCCACTCACTTTAAGCAGGCCGCTAACCCCCAAACAAACCTTATTACGTCTGAATTTGCGCGATCAAGCCTTGAGTGGCTCAGGATTGCAAAAAGGTCGGCATATTATTGATCCGCGGTCAGCCCGGCCTGTTCAAGGCAATCATGCTGCCTGGGCCTGCGCCGCTAACGCCGCAACCAGCGATGCTCTTTCAACCGCTTTTATGATTATGAGTCCCGATGAGGTCGAAAAATATTGCTCGCGAAATCAGGATGTTTTAGCCATGATATTAACCGAGGAAGAGGGCAGGGAAGAAGCCGGGATTCAATATTTCGGATCGTGGGATAAATTTTCTGTCACAATTTAGAAATAGCTCGCTTAATCATTGTAAGTTCATTATACATTTGTTTAAGGCTTAGATTTCGAAGCAAACGACTATCGCGGTCGGCCGTCCACTCGACAGGAAATTCTTTAATACGAAATTTCTGCTTCTGGGCTCGCAGGATGATTTCGATATCAAACATGAAACCATCTGTTATACAGTCGTTATACAATTTTCTCGCTAAATCGCCGCGGTAGATTTTAAAACCGCATTGGGTATCTGTAAATTCAGACGGAATTTTCATAATGGCGATAATGAACCATCGGAAAATTGTCGAGTAAATTCTCCTGTACCATGCTTGCGGCATATAAATTTTGCTTTCCTGGAGTTTTCTTGATCCATGCGCAATATCGCAGGCTCCGTTTTTTATCAGATTCAGCCCGGTCAAAACGTTTTGAAAGGGAACACAATTGCCGCTGTCTGCAAACATTACATGTTTCCCATGGCACACCTTTATGCCGGTTCGGACGGCAAATCCCTTACCCCGGTGATCGTTATGAAGTACCCTCAAGTCAATTTCCGTGGGAACTTCGACGGTCTCAGCAACTTGGCTGGTATTGTCACTGCTGCCATCATCAACAATAATAATTTCGCCTTTTAAACGATTGCTGATTAGAAATGCCGATGCTGCTTCAATATCGCGGGTAATTTTCTTGCTTTCCTCGAAGACAGGAATAATAATAGAAAGATCCATTTTAACAATTTGCTAATGCTGAAAAACAAAATCAAGGTATTCCAAAGAGGCGATTCATTCTGCCAGAGAAATATTAAGAGATGGTAACTAATTGCTTGCTTTTTGCAATGCATACTATATATTTATATATCTTTAAGCATCCCTAAATCACTCTATAAATAGCCACTAATTTCGAGTCATCCCTGCTATGAAGCGCCGTGATTTCTGCACGGCGGGATAATATTCTGCAGTTCTTGGTAACGTCGTGCATTGAATAACAAAGCACTCATAGCATAACTGAATCAAAGCGAGGGAGATTATGGAACGTAGAGATTTTTTGAGATTTTCTGCAGGTATGGCTATAGGTGGTTTTTCATTTGTTGAACTTGCCTTGGGCAAAACAGAGTCTGCCCAAGCAGCTTCCAACAGCCTGGAGAGAAAAAAACTTGGGAACATAGGCTTACAACTTTACACGGTTCGCAGCCTCATGAAAGACGACTTTGAAGGAACGATGGCTAAAGTCTCACAACTTGGATACACAGAGGTGGAATTTGCCGGCTACTACGACCGTAAACCATCGGACGTGCGGAAACTGCTGGACGAACTTGAACTCTCTGCACCGGCCACTCACATTGGACTTAAAATGTTGCAAGAAAATTTGGATGAGGTCATCGAAACCTCAGCCACTATTGGTCACAAGTTCATTGTCTGTCCCTGGCTTTCGAAGCATCAACGCACCCTTGATAATTACCAAGCCCTCCCTGAGATTTTTAATAGTATTGGCGAAGTGTGCAAAAAGGCCGGTATGCGGTTTGCCTACCACAACCATGCGTTTGAGTTTGAGACACTAGACGGACACGTTCCGTACGATATTCTGTTGAGTGAAACAGACCCGGATCTGATGGATATGGAAATCGATTTGTTCTGGATCCGCAATGCGGGTAAGAATCCACTGGATTATTTTGCCAGGTATCCCGGTCGTTTTAAGCTCTGCCATGTGAAAGACATGAAGGCTTCAGGTGAAATGACCTCCGTTGGTAAGGGCGATATCGATTTTGCCACCATTTTTGCAAAATCAGAGCAGGCGGGTCTTGAGCACTTTTTCGTTGAGCACGATCGCCCGGATGATCCGCTTGAGAGCATCTCGGATAGCATTGGACATTTGAAGAATTTGACCTTTGGTTAAGACCCAAAGTCAAATCCGCTGCAGCAATGAGCCAACAGGTTGTTTTCGGGCATGAAGATCTTTGCTGACGCAGCTTATCTGGTTAAATTGTACTAATTATCTTAGACAGAACTCCCTATGAGAAATAATATCAACTATCCGATTGCGATATTCGCCCTGATTCTCTGGTTCATACCGGCTAATGATGTTATTGCACAGCCAGACCTTTGGGAAGTACCCGAAGGGTTTGTGGTTGAAGAAGCGGTTACTGATTTATTCTTGCCTGTTGATATCGCATTTGTGCCTAATCCTCTTCCGGACGAAGACGCTCCGATTTATTATATCACCGAATTGTATGGCAAGGTCAAAGTAGCGCTGCGTAGTGGCGAGGTTCGGGTTTACGCAGATAACCTGCTAAACTTTTCTCCTACCGGAAATTTCCCTGGCTCTGGCGAAATAGGAGTCAATGGAATCGTGGTTGAACCTAACACGGGCGATCTGTTTGTCACGATGGTTTATGACGACGGCGGTATAAAAAACAGAGTCGTGCGGATGAGCAGCAACGACGGCGGACGTTCGGTCGCGACTATCATAACTTTGCTGGACGATATCCCGGGACCGCCACAATCGCATCAGATTCACGCTGCTACCATCGGCCCGGATGGCAAACTCTACGTTCAGATCGGTGACGGCTTTGATCAAGATTCCGCGCAGCGAGATGACGACCTGCGCGGCAAGGTCTTGCGTATGAATTTCGACGGTTCAATGCCCGCAGATAATCCAAATGCAAACAGTTATATTTATGCAAAGGGGCTGCGCAATCCATTCGGCGGCGCATGGCGAAAGGCCGACGGGATCCTCTACGTCAGTGACAACGGCCCTGACCGGAATGACCGCCTGGTTAAAGTTGAACCTGGAGGCAATTTGGGTTGGCCAAATGACTTGCTTACCGGAGCAATTAAGCTTTGGAACCCACCTGTAGCGCCGACAGCGGTGGCATTTTGTGATGGCGCGGGATTTCCCGACTCTTTGCAAGGCCGGCTATTTGTAGGTCTCTCCGGGCCAACCTATCTTCTCGGTCAAACCAGCCGCGGCAAACGCATCGAAATGTTTAGCTTGGCAGAAGACGGCAGCATAATATCTGAGCAAGTCTTTTTGAATTATACCGGTTCCGGACGTGCAACCGTTGTCGGACTTGCCTTCGGACCCGACGGGCTTTATTTTACGGACCTGTACGGTAAGGACGGTTTCGATAGTAAGGGTATGACTCAGGCAAATGTTTACAGGATTTCCTATGATTCTTCTACAAAGGTTCGGGATGAAACAGCAACACCGGTTCAGTTCACGCTCCGCCAAAACTATCCGAATCCATTTAATCCCGCAACTGTGATTTCATACGAGCTTGCAAAGAGCAGCAATGTGGAGTTGACGATTTACAACCAACTCGGTCAAGTGGTCAAAATATTAGTCAATAAACGGCAACGGACCGGTGCTTATCAAATTCGTTGGGGTGGTCGGGATAAAGAAGGCATCCCTGTCGGGAGTGGCACCTATTTTTATAGATTAAAAACCGGCGCCTTCAATCAGACGCGAAAGTTGCTTCTACTCAGATAGTGGTTTCATGTCAGGATCGTAACCCACCTGATATCTAAAAGGATCGAAATGAGACTTAAAATTATCGTAATTCTAACGGGATTATGCAGTATAGCCGGGTTTGCTCAAGAAGCTTCAAATGATTTTGGAAGGCAAGTTCAGGAGCTGCTTTCCAAAATGACCCTGGAAGAAAAAGTAGGCCAGATGACACAGGTAACCCTGCAAGTGGTTTCCAAAACCCGGGGCACGCCGAACCAAAAACATGAAGTTGACCCGGAAAAACTTCGCGAGGCGATCCTTAAATATCATGTTGGCTCGATTCTGAATGTTTATGACCTGGCGCTGACTTTGGAGGAATGGCAAACCCTGATTACCAAAATCCAGGACATTGCGACAAAAGAATCACGGTTAGGTATCCCGATAATTTATGGCATTGATGCCATTCACGGGGCGAATTACATTCGCGAAGCGACGTTATTCCCGCAAAGCATCTCTATGGCGGCAACACGCAATCCAGAACTGGTCAAAAAATCCGCCGAGATTACAGCCTATGAGATGCGAGCTGCCGGGCTTCCCTGGAATTTTAATCCGGTATTGGGCGTCGGACGCAATCAACTATGGCCGCGTCTTTGGGAAACCTTTGGCGAAGATGCTTACCTGGTTTCGGTCATGGGCGAAGCTTATATAAAGGGTATCGAGGGCGATGATAACAATATTGGCAGCGCGGATAAAGTCGCAGCTTGCATGAAGCATTACCTGGGTTACAGTTTTCCCCTCTCGGGTAAGGATCGCACGCCTGCCTGGATCCCGGAACGCATGCTGCGCGACACCTTCCTGCCGCCTTTTACAAAAGCAGTGCAGGCCGGCGTGCAAACGGTGATGGTAAATTCAGGCGAATTTAACGGCATACCTGTGCACGCCGATCATTATCTCCTCACCGAGGTTTTAAAAAATGAACTGGGGTTTCAGGGATTTGTGGTCAGCGATTGGGAAGACATTAAACGCCTTTACACGCGCGACCGGGTAGCTGCAACACCGGCCGAAGCCGTCAAAATGTCGGTCATGGCAGGTATGGACATGAGCATGGTGCCGTATGACTATAGCTTCTATGAAATTCTGTTAAAACTGGTGAAAGAGAGTGAGGTACCGGAATCGAGAATTGACGATGCGGTAAGCCGAATTTTGCGGGTAAAATTAGCGCTGAACTTATTCGAAAACCCATATCCCAGTGCGGTTCTTCAAGCAAATGTCGGTAGTGACGAATCCGCCAACCTCAGTTTGCAAGCGGCACGGGAAGCGCTCACGCTGCTAAAAAACAATAACGGGTTTCTGCCACTCAAAAAAAACATCAAAGTTCTGGTCACCGGACCGAATGCGAATTTGCGTTCGGTCTTGAACGGCGGCTGGACTTACACCCAAGGAAACGAGGAATCTGTTTACCCGAAAGATAAAAAAACCATTCTGGAAGCGATTCAAGATAAGCTTGGCAGGGAAAACGTCGTACATGTCGAAGGTTCCGGCCACGAAAAAGTCGTTGATATCAAATTGGCTGCAGACGCAGCAAAAACTGTGGACGCAGCAATCGTTTGTATTGGCGAAGCGCCCTACTGCGAAACCCCCGGCAATATTGATGATTTAACTTTGCCGAAAGCCCAATTGGATTTGGCTGCAGCTATTCTGGAAACAGGCATTCCGGTAGTGCTGGTGTTGGTAGAAGGGCGCCCGCGCGTTATTACTCCCCTTGTAGATGATGCACAGGCTATTTTGTTGGCCTATTTGCCGGGGCCGGAAGGCGGCCAGGCGATTGCCGACGTGTTGTTCGGCGATTTTAATACCTGTGGGAAATTGCCGTACACCTATCCCCGTCATCCCAATGATCTCGTCTGTTATGATCAGAAACCTATCGAAATGGACGATTCCAACAAACTGAATCCTTTGTGGGAATTCGGGCACGGCTTGAGCTATACAACCTTTGCATATAGTGAGCTAAAAATCGACCGCCCGAAAATGAAGATGGGTGACTCGCTGAATGTATCCTTGAATATCAAAAACGCCGGCGATCGGGCCGGGAAAGCGGTGGTGGAATTGTATCTCAGTGATTTGGTACGTTCCATATCGCCGGAAATCAAACAATTGAAACGCTTTACCGGAGTTCAACTGGATCCCGGTAAGAGCAGAACCGTTCAGTTTACACTCCACAAAACAGATCTTTCTTTTCATAACCGGGAAAATAAATTTATTGCCGAGCCAGGAGAATTCAAAATTACCATCGGAGATCTTTCGGTCACGTTTGAATTAGTCGCCGACAAATAGGGAAACCCATACAACTTTGCTACACTCTGATTGGATAATTTTTTGTATTTTCGGGCTCATAAGCTTTTAGAATTCATGAAATCCGGGAAAATAAAAATTTGGACAAATCAAAGTATTCGAATGATTGGCTCGATCCTGCAGCGCAAACAGGGCACAGAAGGAGTCTGATTCCCCAAATGCGTTTTCAAAAATTCGAACATTTGATGCAGAATAAACAATGGTGAAAATGATTGCAGCCTGTTCTTCAGAAAAACCAAACTTTATTCCTGTCTTGAATTACTAACTTGAATAATTCATGAACCACAGAGACACAAAGGCACAAAGGTTTGATTATATTGGAGATAGTGAACATATGTCAGCGTAATCAATTTCGATTTCAAAAACTTTGTTTTGAACACACTCTCGTTATAAATCTTTTATTCTCTGTGTCCCTTCGGCACGTTCAGGACAGGCTTAGTGCCTCAGTGGTAAAAATTTATGAGTAATGCAGGCTAAAAATAGATTAAAACGCTATCATTCGAAGCCTGGCTGAGGGGCGAGTACAAACGGATGTCCGGCTAAAATTCTTAGGTAAAAATGATCGATTTTGAATTATGGAGAAGCGACTATGAATCCCGATTATAGTTTGCACTTTATTGATTTAACGATCATTGGGGTGTACATCATATTTGTGGTTTGGTTGGGCCTTAGACTGGGAAAGCGCCATGAATCCGCAGAAGATTATTTTCTTGCCGGGCGCTCGATGATCTGGCCGTTTATCGGCATTTCCTTATTTGCCTCGAACATTTCCAGCACTACGCTGATTGGCCTCGCAGGAGACGCTTACAGCACCGGCATTTCGGTTTTCAACTACGAGTGGTTTGCCACGATCATCCTGGTGTTTTTCGTCATCTTCTTCCTGCCCTTTATACTCAGGGCCAGGGTTTACACCATGCCGGAATTTTTAGAACGCCGTTTCGACAGACGAGCCCGCACTTATTTTGCAATTCTAACCCTTTTTCTGAACATTGTCGTGGATACCGCAGCCACATTATATGCGGGGGGACTTATCCTTAAGTTGATTTTCCCGGCTATTCCTATGTGGCAGACCATAACGGTTCTGGCTGTCATTGCCGGAATTTACACCATCGCCGGTGGATTGGCTGCGGTGATTTACACAGACGCCATTCAGACCGCATTGCTGCTTCTTGGTTCGATCGTCATCAGCATTGTTGCTTTAGACAAAGTCGGGGGCTGGAGTGCGGTCACCTCCCAGGTTTCCCCCGATATGCTCAGCCTGATTCGACCGCTTGACGATCCCGGCGTGCCCTGGCTGGGGTTGTTTACCGGCTTACCCCTGTTAGGATTTTATTTCTGGTGCACCAACCAGTTTATGGTGCAGCGTGTCCTTAGCGCCAAAAATTTACAGCACGGGCGATTGGGCAGTCTGTTTGCCGGCCTGCTGAAACTGCCGGTGCTGTTTATCATGGTCTTGCCGGGCACCTTTGCTATTCTATTATTCCCTGACCTGCCCAGAGCCGATTTGGTCTATCCGACCTTAATGTTTGAGCTTTTGCCGGTCGGCTTGCTGGGGCTGGTGATGGCGGGCTTTATTGCCGCGCTGATGTCGCAAATAGACTCGACGTTGAATTCCGCATCGACCCTGGTGACGATGGACTTTGTCGCCAAGGCCAAACCGCAGCTCAGCCAGAAGCAATTGATGCTGGTTGGCCGCTGGATCACTTTTATTTTTATGGTGCTGGCAGTCTTGTGGGCGCCGCAAATCGAAAAGTTCGGTTCGTTGTTCAAATATTTGCAGAAGGTGCTGTCGTACACGGTGCCGCCGGTGGTGACCATGTTTTTGGTCGGCATGTTCTGGAAACGCGCCAATGCCCAGGGGGCGTTCTTTTCCATCGTGATCGGCGTGGTATTGGGTGCGATTTTTTTCTACATGAATGACATTGCCGGACTTACGTCGGTGCACTTTCTCTACGTCGCTCCAATTCTGTTCATCGCCTGCACGGCAATTCTGGTCATCGGCAGTCTGATGACCGCGCCGCCGGATGCAAGCAAAGTCGAGCCATACATCTGGACAAAGAAATTTTATGACGCTGAAACCGCGGACCTGAAAAACGTTCCCTGGTATCAAAATTACCGGGTGCTTTCAATTGGCTTGTTAATCCTGACGGCGATTATTGTGGCGATGTTCTGGTAATACGTTTCGGTTAATTTAGGGCCCGGCAGAAAACTCTATATATGAGATGACCGTCTTTGCGGGGCGTTCCTTCTGCTTGGCGCAGGACAAGCTGTCGCCGAAGCCATCTCATGCCTGCCTAATACAGGATGATTGCTTCACTGAGAAACGCTCGCAAAGACGGTTCTACCGGGGAAATAAAATGGTATCACGACTGGTGACACAACTAAGCTGTTGGACGAGTTTTACGAACTGGCGGTAAAGGAAAAAGACGATGGATAAAGTCTCTATGAAGAAAAGGATTTATTTCGCAATGAAATCCAAGCAAAATATCACAAAAACTGAGCCGCTTTTGCTCAATACCAGGACGTTCATTTTGGTAATCATCTATGTCTTTCTATCAGGCATACACCCAGTTGCAATCGCCCAGGAAGTCGCTCCGGTTTTGGAGTTTCCCGAAATAGGCCTCGATGATACGTCCACCTATCGCGGCTACACCACGCGCTTCTTCCAGGATTCGGATGGCAATACCCTGCAGATTTACATCAAGCAAGAGCAGGGACGTGTGGTCAACCTCTGGGCGGATGCGGCAAATGAGAGCATTTCTTTTAGCGTCCGTGATGGTGACGGCCAACCGGCCAGCATGACCTGGGATTCGCCCGCAGCCAAGCTGACCACTACAGGCAAGATGCGATATGTTGAATATACTTTGGTCGCAAAAAAGTCAACCCTGGAGTTGGGGCATTTCGTTCTGAATACCATGCGCCTGGAACGGGATTTCCAGCATTTCAAAAAACATCTACAGCCGTTTGATGCCGAGCCGTTTATTCCGCCAGAGCTCCCCGAGCTAATAAAGA